>CAKVMJ010000011.1 GCA_934772445.1 uncultured Clostridia bacterium | reverse complement strand
GCACCGAAATCAATAAAAACCATCATATGTGGCTATAGCTCAGCTGGATAGAGCGATCGCCTCCTAAGCGATAGGTCGAAGGTTCAAATCCTTTTAGTCACACCAATTTTTAGAAAGACCAAGAACGTTGGTCGTTTAATTTTATTAAGGAGTTAATATTGGAGAAGTTTAAGCACATTTTGTTTGAATATAGTACATTACTTATAATTATTGCAATGTTTCTTATTATAAAATTATTTTTTTACACAGAAATGAATTCTCAAATTTTTGCAATTGCTATATTTATTATTTACTTAAGACATCACCATTTAGGCTCTGAAGTAGAAGTCGAAGAAGCTCCGCATGGTTGTTTTACAAAATCTACAAGTAGAAAATTTCTATATTGGCTTGATATTCCGACTTACATTATAGCATTTCTTTTCATTCTTGATATTACAAACTTTTTCTTGTCTTTGTTAATATTTATCATATGGTTTATCATAACTGATTTCTTACGGGTTAGATATACAATTTATGGAACATATATTAGTAGATGGTTTTATACTTCAAAAATTAATATAAATAATAGTAAGTGGGAACTTCATAATGCAGACAAAGATCCTTTCCCTTCTATTCCTCATATGCATTCAAAAAATTATCCATTAAAATTAAACATATATACAGGCGAAATTTATGACAAACGAACAAAAAAATTTATAACTACAGCAAATAAAAAGGAATTAAAAAAACTTTGGGAAGATGAAAAATTTAAACAAGCAGTTATGGATGCTAGAAGGGTATATTTAGGAGAACATCCAAAAATTAAATTACCTAAAATTCCAACATTTAATTAAAATAAAAGGACGACTTATTTAGTCGTCTTTTTGTGTGTTAATAGGTCTTGGTATTAAAAATATCCTTTTTTCAAATTTGTCTATCTTGTCAACGGTTAGTACCATTATATTTTCACTATCTAAATATTCTTGTTTTATAGGAAATGATAATTTAACAATTGTTGCTTCATTCATATTATCTCTTGGGTTAAATGGCTCAAATTGGTTTTTTGTTGCTTTTATGGGTTTAAAATCAGTTTTTAAGGTTTCTGCATTTTCTATAGACTGTGTTGTATATTCAGTTGCAAAATCTATGCCAGTTTCAATAGCATCCATTACTCCATATTCTAAACTTCCATCCATGGTTCCACCAACTAATAAACCTATTGAAGTTTGAAGAGTAATAGTTGCAAGACTATTAAAAAAGACTTGCATTTTACTTTTAGATTTAAGATTAACACTTTTTAATGTAAACATTTCTGATTTCATTGTGATTTTATTTATGTAATTATCAGTATTTCTTTGTTCTATTGATACTAATAAGTTTAGTGTATATTCAGATAATTTATCTCCATCTTCATCAAATTCATGTTCAGACGTTTCTGTTTTATCAACTGATAATCCTACAACTTTTATAAAAACCTCATCTGCAAATCTTACTTCTTCATTTAGATAAATGTTTAAATCTTGTGGTTTTTTGTCCTTATTAAATATCGGTATAAGTATTAAACTACATATAAACAATACCAAAATAATACCACAAGTTATTTTAACCTTAGTTTTATTCATAATTCACCTCAATATGTATTATACATTATTTTGATAAAATTTTATATATCTACAACAAAAAACTAAGAGATTTTACTCTCCTAGCTTTAACTTATTCAAATATTTTATTTAATATTTCACTTGCGTGGATGTCGGAGTTTTTTATGAAGTGGCTGTAGAAGTCACTTGTAGTTGATGCTTTTGAGTGTCCTGCACGGGCAGATACTGTTTTCATATCAACTCCTGCTACTAGTTGTAAGGTTATGTTTGTATGTCTTAGTGAGTGTAAGGTTACTTTGGGTAAGCCAACTTTTGCTAGTCTCTTTTGTAGCCATACTCTGAATAACCCAGGTGATATATCTGTACCATCTTCTGTGCAGAATAATCTATCAGTATCTCCAAGTCTATCACCAAGATATTTCTTTTGGTTTTGCCACCAAGCTTCGTATTCATGCAAGTATTCAATAAGTTTGTCTGGCATTGAGATTGTACGCTTTGAATTCTCTGTTTTAGGCTCTTTGGTGATAATACCAAACCCATTTATATCTTGCACAGATCTTGCTATTGTCATTGTTTTATTTTCGTAGTCTATATCTTTCCATTCAAGTCCAGCAAGTTCGCCACTCCTTAACCCCATAAATAACACTGTGAGTAATGCTATCTTCCATCTAGGGTTAGGTTCTGTGTGTAAGTAATTTGCTAGTATCTTGGCTTCTTTATCGTTTAGTATTTTAACTTCTTTTTATAGCCTTGAATTGGTGCAATGTAATCACGGGAAGCAAAGTTATGCTCAACCAGTCTTTGCCTTTTTGCATCTGCTAGAATTGTTGCTAATGTGCGTTTAAGTTTGAGTATAGTTTCTTTTGCGTACTGACGACTAATTACTTTAACATCAAACCACTCATCAAAGTCTAAGTTGAGTGCACCGCATATTGTTTTTGCGCTATCAATCCTTATTCCGTTGCCGACTGTGGCTGAATAATAGATTGATCTAGAGATGCCACTATTTCTAGTAGCATCAACCAGTTTTATACAGTGAAATTTTAAATATTGAGTTAAATCTCGTTTGAAGATTGCATATCTTTGTTCATATTTCTTTGCCATCATTTCATCTAGGAAACCTTGCACCATGACTGGTGTTATTTGGTTAAGTTTAATATTCCCAAAGTATGCCTCAAACTTTCTAATATTGTCTATGCCTTTTATGTAGTAGTTTAGCGATCTTGTATTTTTAATCTTTTCAAGCCACTTATTGGCATAATCTATAAAAGTTATGTCGTTATCTACTGCAAGCATACCGTTTAGTTGTTTTTTGAATTTATCTTCAAAGTCCAAGCAAACTCTTTGCAATTCTTTCTTGGCTTGAATTTCGGTTAACTCGTTTGGTTTTCTCCAACACATTGATTTCGCCACAAATTGTCCAGTCCTTAGATCTTTTGCTTTTACTTGTATTCTATATGATATTGATCCGTCATTTAGTTTTTTCTTTCTAACGCAAGCCATTTTATTTCTCCCTTTTATTTAATAATTACTTGTTCCATTGGTAGTTCATAATCTTTGCTCTGCAAGAAGGCAAGCAGTGAATCATAGTCAATTAATACCTTCTTTTCAGTTTTAATTGATCTGATTTTGTATCCATCTGCCAACTTTCTTATTAAGAATTCACTTAGTCCAGTGTTTGGATCTTCTTGTTTAATCATTTGTAATGTTTCTTTAATTGTTCTAATTCTTTGCATTATTCCTCCAGGTTCTGTCACTACCTGGACTTGCATTCTTATGCGAAACAAAAAGTACCGCAAAAGAGTATACAAGTCCAGTGAAACAGCAAAATAAATAAAATAAAATCCTTGTATCTTTGTATCTTTGAAATTTTGTAATCTTGAATTCTTGTATCTTTGTAATCTTGTTTGAATGCTCAAATTCCTTGCAAAAAACCCTTTCAAATCGTTTGAAACAATCTTTCTTGGACCAATTTATTCATTTTGAAATAAAGATTGATACAATCGTTTTTAACGGCTTTCCAAAACATAAAATTGCCGACCACAAAATATTTTGATTATTTTTGATTTCCATTTGATTTATTTTTAAAATCAAAATCTTAAAAAATCTATTATTTTTCAATATTTGTAGCACTTTTAATTGTTTTAGTTTTGATTTTTGATTTTGCGAAAGTTTTTGCGTGACTGCCGTTCCGCTCATAGGACAGAAAGCCCTAGAGATTTAGACCCCCCTGAGATGGAATCCCTAGTTAATCAAAGCATTTTTTAGCCAATAGGCATAATCAATTGCTTGTTGATTGTATGCTCCAGCTTTCTTCAATTTATTAACAACTGTTTTCTTTTTGGTTGTATGTTGTAGCATATTTACTAGCTTTATCGCACATCTTAGCTCAATAAATGTAAATGGAACATTGTAATTACTATTCTTTATTAATCTGCAATACAATTGTTCTTCATCATGATATCCTATAAAACTTATAAGCCCATATTCATCATCTTTTACAGTAAGATTTGTTAAAATTTGCTTATAATCTATTGGATTGATATTTTTAACACCTTTTAATATGTTTAGCGGTTGTTCTGTTTTATTTAAGAACTCTTGTCCTTTTTCATAATCAAAATCTTCTATCATAAATTTTCCTAATTCTTTTTATATACCTTTTTGTTGTTATTGTTGTTATTATCGTTATTTTGTTTTTATAAGGTAACAATCATAACAACAATAACGATTATCTAACATATATTTAATTTGTGTTGCTGTGTTTGTGTGTAATAGAATGTATGAGGCCTTCCTTGTTTGCAACCATTCTTGCTTGGAGCAATATGCATAATCCCATCATATTGTTTTAACTTATCTGTAATTGAGTTCAAATATTGTCCAATATGATTGATATTTCTAGCAGGTAGGTGGTTGTATAATTTGCTACATTCTTCCAGGAGTTTTGTGCAAATGCCTGTCCAACTTCCATTATTGTTTCTCAGCAAAGAGCGAATTGTATTTACATATTCGTCTCTGTCATATTCTTCTTTTTCTCTTTTAATTTTTTCTTCTTCAACAGTGCCAATTTTTTGCCACTTCATGTTTGTTTGGTTTTGCCTTATTGACCAACTATCTTCACCAATTTTTCTTCCAGTAAAAGTTAGCGTTGCAGTATCTTCACCTCGTTTTCTGTTAAGCAGAAAGATGCAATCTGCACTTGCCATTAAGCCATTTGTTCCATTGATTTTTGAGAATGGATCACCATCAGCATCTTTATCTCGCATCTTATTTAAGTGATGTACGATAATAATGCACACCTTATAATTTTCAGCAAGTTGCTTAAATGTAGAGATATCTCTATAATCATGAGCAAACATTCCTTCGCCATATAGGGCAGAACTTCTTATCTTTTGAAAAGTGTCTATAACAACAACCTTAATTTTAGGATTTCGCCTTATGTATGATTCTAAATATTCAATTAATGTAGGTTTGTCGTTGGATATTTTATCTATTGGATAAATTTCATAAGAAATATAAAATCCATCTGGAACATTTCCGCCTTGAAGCATCTTTTTTAGTCTGACTTGCGACAACTCTTCATTATTTTCCATTGCCATATACCAGCATTCAGCTCGTGTAGAACCTGCATCAAGAAATTCATCACCACTCGCAATCGCTAAGCATAATTGTTGAACAAACCAACTTTTGCCACTTTTAGATGTACCACATAGCAAATTAACACCGTTTGTAAACAGTTTATTTATATACCAGCTTGTATTTGCAAACTTCATATCCATAATTTCTTTAACGGATTTTAAATCTCCATATGATGTTTGTTGTTTATAAAACATTTCTTTTGCTTTTATAATATTTTTCACCAGTTTTGTATTATTGTGTTGCAAACAATCATTTGGGTCTTTATATTTTTCTGAGATATTGTAGGTAATAAATTTAACTCTTTCTTTTTTGAAATAATCGCTAAGTTCTTTTGTAAACTTTGCTCCAGGCTCATCGTTGTCGAAGGTCAAAATAAAAGAAAGTGAATTTTTCACTTTCTTATTTTTAAATAATTTAGTTAGTTTGTTTATACCATTGCCACCACATGTTGCAATAGCATGAGAGCCGTACTGTTCAATACTCATTGTACATATTGGACTTTCAATTATGAATATTGGATTTTCACTATTGTAGTTATATAAAATGTTTTCATTATATATAGGCTCTGTTCCTGCAATATCTGTGGGAGGATTAAAAAACTTCTTATCAATAACACTTCTGGCTTGATAATATTCTAAATTACCACTATAGGGGATAATTACTTGATGTTTTGCTTTATCATAACCAAGTCGATGTTTCTTAATTGTTTCATTTGAAAGTCCACGCTTAATAAAATAATCTGTTTTATCTATATCTTTTTCACATTGTAATATATTACTTTTAATATCTTGTTTTGATGGTTTCTGCTCTTTTATATCTATATACAAATTAAAATTTTGGTTCAGTATCTTTATAGCTTCAAATTTATCTACATCTTTAAATTTCATAACAAAATCTATTAAGCTTCCACTTGCGCCACAACCAAAACACTTAAAAGAGTTAGTGCTTGGTTTAATTGATAATGATGCATTTTTATCATTGTGGAAAGGACAATTAATTTTGTCTCGCTTGAATTTGTTTGATAGATAATGTTCAATTACTTCTTTAATATTAAGTTTGTTTTTAATCTCTGCAAAAGCATTTTGCATATTATCCTCCTAATTTTGTTTTTCTTTTCCCTTACATTTCTGAATGAGAAGTTCGTATGTTATAATTAAATCCCATCCAACTTTATTTTTACTTTGTTTTCGTTGGTGTTTAAAATAGTTGAGTTTTTGCTTATCATCCATATTATTTAATGATTAAATAAATTTATTTTTTTGATGTTTCATAAATCTCCTTTTAATAAAAAAGAGAAGGTGCGCAATCCTTCTCTTTCTTAAATGTTATTTAGTTGAATTCGAACTCTACTTATATTATAAGGGTTGGTGTGCCAAAAATCAATCATTATGTTCCATTAAATTCCACATTGTTCCTTTTTAAGCATTTACGCAATTAGCTAGGGTTTTTACTATCAAATTTTTATATCTATGTATTGAAGTTTTTGCATAATTCACTCTATGAGTCGCTTCATCCATAGTTAAATTACTTACAAAAAGGTAGTCATATACTGTTTTTAACTCATATGGTAAATTTTTAACACACATATCAATTAATTTGTAAATTTTTATAAGTTCTTGCAGATAATCTAGTAAGAGGAACTCTTTAATATAGCAAAGTGCTCACAAATTTTTCATCATGTGGAGAGCTCATTATATCTTTAACAATGTTTGCTGTTTCTGACTTTAGTAAAGAACCTTTAATTAGTCTTTGTTTGGACATATTTACTCCTTTATTGTATGTCTTGTCATTATTATATCATGTATATTGATTATTTTTATTGATTTTATAAAAATTTTTCTTATATTTTTAATTTTTTTATGTCAGATAGACTTTTTAAAGAATTTGTGATATACTTCCTTTATCAAACTTAAGGAGTATTCAAATGAGGAACGAAGTAAAAAGAATAATACATGAAGAGTTTTCAGAATTAGTGCAGAAAATTGAAAGCGACTTTAGAAAAAATTACAATAAAAAGCGTAGGAACTTCATAATAAGTCAATTTGATAATGAGACCACAGCAGAAATGGTTTTTGTAAGCAGCTTTGAATCGAAAAGTGGAAATACTATTGAAAGATGTGCTAAAAGATTTGCGCGCATACGTTATGGTGCAGAAAATGTTCCCGATGTTATCAACACTACTGGGCATCCAATACAGATTTCAAATGACGAACATAAGACTCAAATTATTGTTTCTCATGTGAACATGTCCAATCCACAATTAGGTGGAAGAATTACAACTTTTAGAAAAAGTAATACATCTGAAGGAAGAACACCATCAACTTTGAACCATACCAAAATGCAAGAGCTAATTCAATTAGGTCAAGAATATATTGATGGTGAATTACATATTAAACCTGTTGATCTTGCTTTCTTTGATGGAAATGTATGGAATATAATGGAAATAAAAGCTGGTGGAGATTTAGATAGTTCTAATGCTCCATCAAATATCGATAAATTATTAACTCAATTTACAGGCATGAATATGCCAAACTGCAGAGCTTATTTTGCAACATTATACCATAAAGATGGCGAAGGACATGTTTGGAGCGGCTGTGCCAAAAAGTATTTAAGTTATCCAGATAACTTTCTAGTCGGAAGTCAATTTTGGAATAAAGTATTACCAGGCGGAATAGAATTTAATGAATTTTGTCAAATTTATAATGAAGTCTTAGGAGAAATTGACTTAAATGCTAGAATTAGGGCTCTTATCAGATCTGTCTGTGGAGAAAATTAATGCCAGAATACACACAAATTGGTGTCGCTAGGTTATATAACCAGGACAATAGGGAAATAATTAAATCTATTCCTGATCAGTCGATTGACTTAATCTTAACCGATCCACCTTATAATATATCAAAATACTCAACTGGTAATATAAACTTGCCTAATAGAACCCCTCTAAACAATGATATTGCTGACTGGGATAAAATAGAAATAGACCCATTTGAATATGTAAAGGAATTTAAAAGAATATTGAAACCGAATGGTAACATTTTTGTGTTCACCACCTACAATTGTATTGGTAAATGGCATGAGGCATTTGATAAAGAATTTGACACTACACAATTTATGGTTTGGCACAAAACAAATCCTGCTCCAAATATATTCAAAAAAGGTTTTTTGAATAGTTGCGAACTTATAATTTGTTTTTGGAATAAGGGTCATACATGGAATTTCACTAATCAAAAAGAAATGCATAATTTTATTGAAACACCTATATGTATGAAACCTGAAAGATTGAAGAATCCTAAACATCCAGCACAAAAGCCAATAAAAATACTACAACACATTATTGAAATCGCTTCCAATGAACATGATGTAGTATTTGATCCCTTTATGGGGGTTGCTTCAACGGCAATCGCCGCATTAAAAACAAATCGTAAATTTTATGGATGTGAGATTAACCATGAATATTATTTAGAAGGGGTTGATCGTGTAAAACATTTTTATCTTAATAATTAGTTACAATTAAATGTTCAACTTTTCTATTGTTTCTATTTTTTACACAATAAGAATAATTATTATCGAAAGATCTTATTTTGAAACACTCTTTATTATATAGATTATATATAAAAGGAGTGTTTTTTATTATTAGAATAAATCTAGCTTTTGTATGTTCTAAGACTGTTGCCAATCTTTCTTGATCTTTTTTATCGAAACTCTTGTTTTCATAATCTGAGAAATCTGTATCATATGGCGGATCAAGGAATACAAAATCATTTTCATTTAAATTTTTGAAAATTTCTTCAAAGTCTCCACATTTAATTTCTGTATTCTTAAGCAACTTTATTGTCGTTTCACTAAAGATTGTATCAAGTTTTTTCTTGTAATCTTTATGATTGTAGCCTTTTCCTCCATACGGGATATTAAAGTCTCCGTTTTTATTATATCTAAACATTGATCCATAACAAAATTCTCTTATAAAATAGAAATATGCTATTTTCTTAGGATATTCATTTTCATCAAGTGTCTCAATCTTTTCTAAGCTGTTAAATTTTGATCTTACAGCCATATAGATGCCACTTGCAATTCCTGTTAATAGATTTTCTTTTAAATCCTCTAAAGATAATTCTTGTTTGTTCTTAATCTCGTTTTTGTAGGTTCTGAAGAATTTATCAACAAGTGTTCTTTTGATTTCTTTTTCTAGTAATTTGACATCTATGATATAATTTTTATCTTTATTCAATAAATTTTTGATAGTTATATATAAATTCTCTTGAATTTGATCTTTTGTTAAATCATTTTGTTTATATTTATTAAAAAGATCCACAAGTGTTTCAACTTCTAGCTTCGCTTTAACTTTTATGTCGTCCCACATAAAATTAAGATCATACATTGATTTTTTAAAAATTTCGTTATTATCTTTTATTAACATATAAAAATCAGTTAGATTTTTTGAAATATCATTAATAACTGCTTTATTAGGTTCAAGATAAAAGTAAACAGCCCCGCCGCCACAGAATGGTTCGATGTATCTATCGTAAGACGGTATGATATCTTTTATATATTCTATTTCTGATGATTTGCCGCCAGGCCATTTTAGTAGTGGTTGCATAAAATATTGATCTCCTTTTAATATATAAATATATAATAACACATTTTAATAAAATTTGTATGTGAATTATAAAATTTAAATAAAATTTATTTAATTTTATTGTTACCTTATTTAACCGCAAAAAACATTAGAAGTCCAGTGGTTTTTGATTATTGTATGAAATTTTGGATCACGTCAATCATATCTTGAGAAATTTCATTGCATGCTTCATCAATTAAATATGGAATCTGTAAGATATTCTCATCAATATTAGTGTGAGCGACATGTTCACCTCTTTTTACAATGTTAATTATAATAGCTTTTTCGCCATTAACTTTATTTAATTTGTTTCTAATTTTCTTTACATATGTAGGCGTGTCTTTTATAAAATCATTCCAATGTTTAAAATCAAGATAAACATTTTTCTCCTTTATCTTATAGTCAAAGTATTCATATTTTGAGTAATCTTCTATATCAATTAAGGTCCAGCCTAATTCTTTATCCAAAATTTCTTTTCCAACAACTTCTCCCAATGCACCTTTGTAAACTTGGTTATAGAGAGAAGGCGTCATAACGCATTTTTTTCTTTTCCATCTTTGAGTATAACTTTCTTTTTCAAAAAGTTGTTTTATGCATGGAATGTTTAACATAATAGGAAGTTCACAATCCATTGCGGATACTTGCGACATATCTTCCTGAGTATCAAACTTAAATTCTGTTATATTATATCCGTTTTCATATCTATAGCAATAACCACTTGTATTATTATCAAATACGTAATACAAGTCGCTATATTTATCAGGTAATTCATCTTTACCGACTGTTGGATTTTTTAAAACGAAATCTCTAAGAGCAATCCATTCATTAACCTTCTGTTTGGATGTCCTGACTGTATAAGCATTTTTTGTGATTACTCCATATGCTTTTTTGCTTTGTTGAGATAATTTTAAAATATTTTCTTTAGGAAGATTTTCTTGCTTTAATTCATACAATTTTAAAAACTCTTTATTAAATAATCTTCCGTGTAATATATAGTCGATTCGTTTAAGTCTACTTAATATTTCTTTATCTGAAAAAACAAATATTTTTTTGTTTTTATTTTTGCATCTACAAATTCTTCCTACAGCTTGAATTACAAGTTGTGCTGAATGGCAACACATATCAGAGTTTTTATTAAATGCTTGTAAATACCAATCGTTAAAGAAAACCTTTTTAAATCCGTTAATTATGTTTTGGCGATAATTACCATATGTTAACTTATCTGCAAGATATAAACTTTGTTGTTCATATAAATATAATGCTAAATCTTTATATTTATCTTCTGATTTATTTGATAATTTTGTAGTTAAGTTTCTAGGCGTCTCTAGGTATATGGCTTCAAAGTCTTTTTGAAGTCTTTCCTGATCATTTATAATCGTTCTATCCTTATCAAAGTCACTGATAGCATATTGAATATTTTTTCCTGAGCCGATTGTTTGGTATGAAGTAATAACTAAACAGCTTTCGCCTGAAGATAATTTTTGATACACTTCTTCCATCTCATTATCGAAATTATCACTTTGTATGTAAAAATCATTAATGTTGGGTAAATTATTATTATTTTCAATATCATCGAACATTTCTTTCAAAATGTTAATATCTAGGTTAGAATCTTCACGTTTAGGCAATCTGTTTACAAAAGCCACAGTAGATTTTACATCATTTTTGCCTATTAAGTAATAAACATAAGCCAACTTACAATATATTAAAAAATAGTATTGATCTGTTTTATCGTTTTCAAGTTTTGTTAAATACTTATTTAAAATATCTCCCGAGTAAATAATTTTTAATATTTCTTTTGATTTCTCCTTGTCAGTAAAACCATCTACATCATCAATTAGAATGGGGTTAATAGAAATTTCATCTGTGTATAACATTTGATTTTCATCAAATGATTGTTTAATTCTTGACTTATCTTTGTTTTGAATTTCACAATATTTTTCGTTTAAAGATTTCTTTAAATATTCTATATCAAAGTTTCCTATAACTGTAGGCAAAGATGCTGTCGCTGAAACACCTATAAGTTTTGATTTATTTGCTATTTCAATTAACAAATTTTCAGGTGTTGTTTTAAAATTAAATTGATGTATTAACGACTGTAAGTCATGATAATTGCTATCTTCAACTTCTGTAAATTGAAAACCTTTTCTTATATTTGCTTTAATATCTGAAGAAATGTCCACCTCATTAAAAGATATTAATTTTTTCAAATACTCACGATTCTCATCTGGAAGATTAAAAATAGACATAATCGTTGCCATAGCTTCTTCTGGCGTGTATTGATTTTCGTTTGTATCCTTATTTATTGAATTTTTAAAAAATCGATAATTATTAGCCAATATGAAAACAGCATTCGCAAAATGCCAAAGACAATGATTTATTTTATTAAGCATCACACTAACAGATGTGCCATTAAGTTGATATGTGTTTGCATTGATTTTTAAAAATTGTTCACCTCTGTCTGCTTGCAAATATAAATGTTTTTTTGAATTGTCATTGAAAACGGTTACATAATTTCCATCATTAAATAAAAAAACCTTTTTTGTTTCAAAATTATGGCTTTTCAGTAACAAATTCAAATTAAGTTCCTTGTAAACACTATTGAATAGTTTTTTGTTTATTCTTAGGATTTCTTTGGCAGGCTTCCATTCACCTTTATCAACTTTTTCTTTGTTATACTTTGTTACTTTAGATAATAAAGAAGGAAAGTGTAGGTTTTTTAAAGTATAGTGTATGTCAATAAACATTTTTACAACATCCACATTTACCCTTAAACAATTTTCAACTATTTGATTTAAAATGTATTTTTTAGAGGCATCAAATTCATCTATGATCGTTAATGAATTATTGATAATATCATCTTCATGTATATAAAAAGGAAGTCTATAAAAAGTATTTATTGGTGAGAAATATTTTGCTGTTGTTAAGAAAACTACTTTATATTTTTCAATATCACAAATAGGATATAAAATTTTGAACCATTTATTATCTTCGATAAATCTTTTCTTTTCAGCGGTTGATTTTCCATAAAAGTAGGTTTTTCTTAAAAATTCTCTAAATGCAGGTTCTGAAATTGTAGCAATTTTATTATGAAAACTGTTTATGGCTTTATTCTTATTGTCAATTTTATTTTCATCTTTCACAAGACTTAATAAAATCTCAAGATCTCCGTCTAAATTTTTAAATTCTTTAGAAGATTTTACTTCATCAGGTATGCTGGATTTGTTTATAAACTTCCATTTGTCAAATATGTTTTCTTCATAAGATTTAGCTACAAAATATTTTTTTTTATCTTCATCTGATAAAAGTTTGTCTAAATCTTCGTAGGGCAAGTTAGTTCTAAGGTTTGTTACAAAAAAAATCCTTTCAAGGTCTTGATGGCTTTTCCCTTGAATAAAATCTTTCATAATTTGTATTACGTTGTATGTTTTTCCAAAACCCGTTGGAGAGTCTAATAAAATCATTCCATTGGTGTTATTAGAAATAAACTTATCTAGTGTTTGCTTCATTTAGTAACTCCTTACAGATACATTATATCATAGAATAATTGAAGTTTGTTGGATTTTATAAAACTTTTTTCAAATGACTTGCAAAAGAATTGAAAGTACGGTAAAAGACAAATACCTATAAGGAGGTGTTTATGAAAAAGATTATTGAATTTATGGATTTAAGTTTTAAGAATTCACATGAATACTTTGAGAACTCAGTTGATATTCAACACATAAAAGAAGATTTGATTTCAACTTTTATACCAAGCCAAAAGGCTATGTTTGAGAATTTGATTAACCATATCAACAAACTTCACAAACTTGATATTGAAGAACATATTGTACACACCTACAAAATCTGCAAAGATGTGTTTAAGTTGAGGTAATGATATGAAGACACGATTTATATGTAATGTTTCTAATGCCAGATTGCTTAGAAATAGAATTGATAAGTGTGAGGGCTTTGAAGCTGAATATGCGGTTGAGCGGGTTGTTTATCTTTCAAGGCGAGAGTTTATACCTTTTCGTGAAAGGTTATTAGAAGATGAGCCCAATATTGCTAAGTATCAAGAAGACATGTTTATTGATGAAAACGGAATATTTCATGTTCTTATGTATTGCTGTATTCAATGTGATGCAATGATACTTGTTTATAGCGACGGTGAAAATTATCCTAAGTATTGTTCTATAAAATTTAATGGAGATGTGAAAGTTGAACCACGTTTTACAACTAGTCAGAGATATTCTAGAGAGTGAGAAAATGACTGCTGAAATGCAATTACAATTAAACAAAATTTGTGAACTTGAAGATGCTTTTGTTAACGAGTTTTCAAAAGACAAATGGAAGGAATATTTTAATTTAGACATAGAAAAAGGTCAACTTCATAACCTTGAAATTGACCATGTAATTAAGATTACCTACAAAGTTTGTAAAAAATTATTCCTTACCTAAGCAACATTGCTTATATTTTTTTCCACTACCGCAAGGACATTTTTCATTTCTGCCCAACTTGGTAAGGTTTTTTATTGGATTTTGCTTAAGCTTTTTAGAAGTTTTGGCTAAATGGTTTTCAATAAAATTTAATTCAGTTGAACTAACTTTAAAAATATCATCTTTTGTTAATTTACCCACGTTTACATTTACTGGCTTTTTATTTTTATAGTTTACAATCAAATAATAAATCTCATCTATTTTTCTTATTTTCATTGTGGCCAGAGAATATAGCCTTGTTTTTTCTTGGGTCGAATAAATTTTGCTTCCATCATTAGCAAAAAGCTGAATAGGAATAAAAGAGGGATCTTGCTCTAAAAATATTGTAACACTAGAAAATTTCGGATTGTCATTCTGACGTTTCAAAATAAGATTAATGGCTTCTTCCAGGTCTTTATGAAACATATCATCTTGATTTAACAAAGTTATGGACAAGTTTAAATTATCAAGATTTAGATTTTTTTCTATGAGTTTAATAATAGTATAAATAGTATTTGAAATGTTAAATTTAGGTTTTGAAACCTGCATCCCAGAACCAAAATAAATGTCTAAATCATCATGCATATCATCAACAAAAACACTTCCTAATTCATTAGGATTTAATCCCTCTTGCTCTGCAATATGATTATATCTATAAAGATAGTTTCTATTTGTTAAATAACTGCCCAAATAATCTAATTCGTCATTAATCAAAAATTGCTTTAAATTTACATTTTGAATCCTTTGTAACATATAATGCATAAAAAATATAGGCTCATTATCAAAAAACACACAATATATCAATAAATCATATATACTAATTGGCAAAAAATCAATTTTTTTGTTATTACACATTGATAAAATTTCACCTATTGGCTCCAATGTAACTGTAATAGGAATTAATTTGGAAAAATGTTTTTTAGTTAGTTTTAATATGAATTCATGTTTTTCATTATATATATCAATTTCTCCACTTTCACTTAGCTGGTTAAGTAATCTTTCGCACTGAAACAATGGTTTTTCTATCAGTATTTTTTTTGATTCCGCATGCGATAAAGGATTAATCATAACTGAATCTGGGGTATATGAACCAGCTTTGACCTCTATAACAAATAATATATCCTTAAATATAATCAAGCCATCGTTTTCAAGCCAATCTTTATTAATTTTATAATAATTATTTTTTAAAATTTTACAACCAGGTAAAACTGATGAGAGTAAGTCAATTGAAAAGTTTTCGGAAGCATATTGTTGATTTTTTTGCCATATGTTAATATTAGTCTTATTCTTGGAAACTATGGCTCTTTGAATGGCTCTGTATAGAGAATCAAATACCACACTAATACTAAAAAAATAACTGTCATTTCCAATTTTTATAAAAGGTTTATTTTTCGTTGGCATTTGTATATTAAGCCAATTTGCAAATTTGCATCTTTTCGAATATTCGCTACAACTCGCGTTTTCATATGATAAATCATTTATGAATAATTCGGGCCAGTTTGTTGCCTGTTGTACAGAAAACATACTTATATCTATATCTTTTCCAACTTTTAAGCATTCTACAATTTTATATAGTGCATTAAAAATACCTTCTATTCCATTCATAATATCATTAATACTTATATTGTAAACATCCTGAATTAATTTTTCCTGACTTAATAATAAGTTGTAAATTATTGTGGGGTAAAGTGATGGATATGTTTTTCCGAAACTAATTTCATACATCCAAGCAGAAAAATCTTCTAAGGACTCATTATCTTTTTCTAAACTTTCAGATAACCTACATACATTCATTATGCTTATTATTTCTTCAATAAAATCATTAATATTAATATTGTTTTCTTCGTTAGATACAGGATTTGCAGCATATAGAGATTGTACATAACTAATTGCTAAGCTATAATTTTCTATTTCAAATTTATTTTTTTGATTAGATAATGTAAAAGATTTAATGACCAATTCTTTCAAAAGTTGTAATGTGTCTATTCTCTTAAACTTTTCTACAAAATCAACAATCTTTTTGTTTACAACATCATAAGTATAATCTTCTTTGAATTTATCAAAATTCTCCATAGTTTCTCCTTTGTTTTATTATAGCATATTTGTTGTTTAATTCTATAGTTTAGATAAAATTTTTCAAAGTGCACCCAAACGGTGAAAATGGGCAAAAGTGCACCAAATCGTCACCGCGATTTTGGAGAGGATTGATTAAAAGTTAGAAAAGATAGTCAATTTGATTGAGTTTTTGCGTCAAATTGGCTATAATTTTTATGATAATTGATAAAATGTGCGATAGAAAGGATATTTTAATGATTTTCTATTGCTCCTAAGTCGGTATTGCAGGTTCGAGTCCTGCTGGGAACACCAAAATAGGACACCAATTCAATAGTGTTTTATTTTTTTACCGATTACCAACTTTGAGAAATCCAGTAAAATTAACAATAAAAATTCATTATTTTTTATAGTTTAAAGTTACATTTTTATAATAAGCCTTATTCACCTTTGCTATTTGCAAAAACCACCATAGCAATATTTGACTACAAACATATCTAATAAAATATTACTTAAACGATTGAAAATAAATAAATATTTATATAAAGTTTTAGTGTAGAAATACCAAACAATAAGTTTTATAAAAAAACACCTTAAAAATTATAAGGTGTTTTTCATTATTAAAATTCCAAAATTAATTTTAATTTATAATATTAAAATCTATCCAGAGAATCTGTGTCATCTTCAAAACTATGAATAGGTTTATCTAAAGCCCCCTCATCTGATGAAAAGCCATCAAAGTTTTCAAGGTCTTTAAAAGCTTCTCTATCCTCTGGAGATAAGCTTGCAAACCAATCGTTAACTTGCTTCTTTTGTTCTTCTTTAAATCCATCATCTTGCAATTCTTCTTTTTTAGGTTTTATTGCAATTTCTGGTTTATATGAACTATCAAAAATATGCTTTGGATCGAACGGTGCTTCATCTTTAAATAATTCTCCATTAAAAACCTTATGACACTCACCATAAGCCAAAACCGAACCTTTATCTAATAGAGTTTTGAATGCTTTATCCCCTAAAACCAATTCGGAATAAGTTTCTTTATTATAATCTGAACCATATAAGCCTTCTCTTAATTCTGCCAAGCCTTCATCAATAAAAGGTTTCATAAGTTCATCATCAACTTCCATAATTAATGTACTAACATAATTACAACCTGTATAATCTTTAGCTACAGCTTTTCCTCTATTAATTGCTTCCAATCCCTCTTCACTACTAGGTGAGAAAAATAATTCATTCGATGCATTACGCAATCCAACTAAATCATCTTTAGAATGAAAGAAATATGAGCCAACTTCTTTCAAACTCTCTATATTTTTTTCATAGACAACCTTTTCTGCTGGCGAACTAAAAATTCTATTTTCAGATTCAGCACTTGGAATATAATCTGAATGTTCATAACCTAAAGTAACATTCTTATCTCCTTTAAGGTATTGTTCCAAACGCCTTGCATCATCTTCTTTTAAAGAACGAATTAAAAACATATCTTCTCCTTTTTAAACCCATATTTCTTATTATATTTTACCATAATATTTGGTTTTAAGCAAGTAAACGAAAAATGTTTAAATTTTTCTTTAGAAATATGAAAAGTCATATTTAAAAATTTAATATAACTTTTTATGCACTTTTTATTCTAACTTCAACTTTTTCGCCGTTTCTAAAACAAAGCGTATTTTTATTTTTCACTTCAGCCACAAATATATCTTTATAGGCTTCTTGTAAATAATTTTCTAATTCTTCAATATTTTTAATTTTAATCATAACTGCTCTTTTTGTTTAATCCTAGACTAAACTGATTTCTGCTTGTTTTTTATTTTCTAATTCAACATATATTTTATCATTTTCAACTTTAATTTTATTTGACAACTCTAAATGAAATAATGCCATTAGTGCATCTAAAACCATCTTCCTCATAAATGCCTCCATTTTAGTTTACATTTCGCCACTCATATCTTAGGTGGCTCACCTATATTATAAAACAAGATTGGGAATTTTGGAAATATGTGAATTATACTAGTTTTGGTTCTTTTTGTCTTGTTTTGTCGAAATTTGTAATATTTTGCGTAAAATTTTTCAACTTTTAAAAGTTTTTACAAAATTAATTGTTGAAAAAACTAAAACTTTGCAGTTAATTGATAAAGAATGTAATATTCATTTTTTAGATTAAATAATACAATATTAATAACTAATCTTAAAATTTTTACTTGACAAATTCATCTTAGATGATATAATTAAGATTGAAAATTCCGATAGTAGCAAAGTGGCGATTTGCGATGGAATGATGCTAAAATGGTATCCGTTTTTAAGTTTTCGTTAAAAAACTAATAAAGGTGGGTTTTCAAACCAATTAGGGTGGAACCGCGGGAAAAATCTCGTCCCTTAAAGTCTAAAAACAATTAGGCTTTATGGGGCTTTTTTGTTTTTGAAAAAATATTTTTAAGGAGATATATTATGGATGCAACAATGGATAAACTAGTTAATCTTTGCAAAGGCAGAGGCATTATTTTTCAAGGCTCAGATATTTATGGTGGTATGGGCAACACTTGGGATTATGGCCCAGTTGGTGTGGAGATAAAAAACAACATCAAAAAGGCTTGGTGGAAAAGATTTGTTCAAGAAAGCGAAAATTCTTTTGGTGTTGATGCAGCAATCTTAATGAACTCAAGAGTTTGGGATGCAAGCGGTCATACTGCAAGTTTTTCAGACCCTAAAATGGATTGCAAAGAATGTAAAACAAGACATCGTGCGGATAACTTAATTGAGGACTATGCTAAGAAACATAAGCTTGATGTTAATCCCGACATAATGACAAGAGAAGAAATGCAAGATTTTATTGAAAAGGAGCATATAAACTGCCCTGTTTGCGGAAAACATAACTTTACTGAAATTAGAAACTTTAACCTTATGTTTGAAACAAATCGTGGAGTTACAGATGATAGCACATCTAAAATCTACCTTCGCCCAGAAACTGCACAAGGCGAATTTGTAAACTTCTTAAATATTCAAAGAAGTATGAGAGCAAAAGTTCCTTTTGGTATTGCACAAATTGGTAAAGCTTTTAGAAATGAAATTACTCCCGGTAACTTCATTTTTAGAACAATTGAATTTGAACAAATGGAACATCAATGGTTCTGCAAAGAAGGTACAGACCACGAATATTATGAAATGTTTAAAAATAAGGCAATGCAATTTTTGCTAGACCTAGGTTTTGATAAAGATCACCTAAGATTTAAAGACCATGACAAACTTGCTCACTACGCAAAGAGTGCTTGCGACATTCAATATCTATACCCTATGGGCTGGCAAGAATTAAATGGTATTCATAATAGAACTAATTATGATTTATCCAGACACCAAGAGTATAGCGGTAAGGCAATGCAATATCTAGACCCTATCACAAATGAAAAATATATTCCATACGATATTGAATATTCAATTGGTGCGGATAGACTTATGCTTGCTGTTTTATCTGAAGCCTACACAGAAGAGAAGCTTGAAGGCGGAGATTCAAGAGTGGTTCTAAAACTTCACCCATTCTTAGCACCATTCAAAGTGGCAGTTTTACCATTGCAAAAGAATTTAAGCGAAAAAGCAAAAGAAATATATAATAGCCTTGCTAAAGAATTTATGGTAACTTACGATGAAGCAGGTTCAATCGGTAAGAGATATAGAAGACAAGATGAAATTGGTGTACCATTCTCTGTTACAATAGATTTCGACACATTGGAAGACAACACTGTAACAATTCGTGATAGAGATACAATGGAACAAGTTAGAATTTCAATAAGCGAACTTAACACATATATCGCTGAAAGAGTTAAATTCAACTAATATAAAATCACTTTGTAAATATATCTTTCTATGATACAATTAATTTAATAAAATCAGCAAAACGATTAAGCTTAAAACTTAACCGTTTTTGCTAAAATTAAGGAGTTTTTTATGAACGAAAAAACAAAAAAGATAGCATTTTATTGCCAAATCGTATTAGAAGTCCTACTACTAATTTCTTGCGTAAGTTTAGCATTAGATTTATTTAATGTTTGGCAAAATGTATTTATTGCGGAAAATTTCAATATCATTTCTCGTAATTATGGCAAACTTGTATTTGCAATTGAACTTACTATAATGATTTTAATTTTTATTAATCTCATTTTATATGCAATGCAATTTATGTTAAAAGATAAGCAAAAAAACATTGTGAATAAAATAAATAATATTCTATCTATTCTATCTGTATTTATTTTGGTTGTACTTTTTGTTATTGCTTACACAGGATTGGATAAATTTTATAAATCCAACTCAACAAGTTTTAACCTTTTGAATACAGACTATGCAATTAGCCTTGCTCTTCAAATTTCAATTCTAAAAATCTTATTCTTAATGGTTGGAATTTCAATTTGTTATTACATTATGAATCGTAAAGAAATTTCAAAGCGTTGTAGTAATTTTAGAATTGGTGCGATTGCCTGTCTTGTATTATGTGCAATATTTGGAGTGGTATTTGGTTATGCAACAGTTTTAGGAAACGATAAAGAATTTAGCGGAGAATATTATTATAAGCGTGAGATTACAACAACTATAGATGCTAGTACTGACACTTATTATTATTCTATTTCGCTTAGTTATGCAAGTAGAGTTAGAAATTACACAAACTATAGATATGAGATTAGAGATGGTAGCGAAACCCATACTGAAGCATTATTGGATTCTTATTTCACAGATATAAAAATAAAGAATATTGATGATTATAGCATTAAGATATATAACCAAGATGTTGAAGTGTTAGAATTTGAACCAAACACTTTTAATACTCAAGCAATTGTGTTTATAACACTATCAATCTTATCTTTAGGCGGAACAATTACATTATATTTACTATCTAATAAATCAAACTCAAATGCAGATAATTCAAATAATAAAACAGCTGAACAAACTGAAAATGAGTAAAAAAATCACTTCAATTTTGAAGTGATTTTTTATACTTTCAAATATATAATTATTACATCTCAGGTTCTAAATCTGAAAATTCATTTAACCTTTCATCTCGCTCAGAAAATCTGGCTGGCAACTTTGGAACATCAAGAGTTTTATAGAAATTAACCATAGATGTGCTAAGTGAATTATCCAAGCCATCTCTTTTTTCAACTTTTTCTATATAATCTTTCAACACTTCTGCCGTATAATCCAATTCTTTGTGATTATCTGTTAAATGAAATATTATATCAAAAAAATAGTCATCAATTTTATCTTTATATGTTGATCTAACCTCTTCTTTCATATGTTCAACATTGGAAAATACACTATAGCCTTTTTTCTCGTGAAAATAAGTCTTGCTTGTGTCGATATCGAAAAATACAACTTTAACATCTTTATTTGGTGAACTCCTCATATGCTCAACCTTTTTATCTATTTTCCATTTTGCCGTATCTTCATTTTGATAAATATCGTAAACAAAATCATCATAGTATTCTCCCAAATTTAAGCCAAATGAGAATACTGGTTGCGAATATTTATCAAATATATCGTTTATTTCCTTATTATATTTAACAGCTGGTCCCCATAAAATACCTGCAAATATCATATTTTTCTCCCCAATAAAAGTTTATATTAAATTACAATCTACCCTACTAAAACATTTATTGTTATTACTATACTCTATTCCTATCACAAAATCAATACCAAGTTTGTCAACAATATCAAATGTTTCATCATTTCCATTTCCAAATGGAAGCGTTATTGCATTCAAAAAACCATATTTTTTAGCATAATATTTAGTGTTTTTGATTTCTTTAAATTGCTTTTTATAAGATAAATAACCAAGCCAATTATGATTAATAGTATGATAAGCAAATTCATTATTAAAATCTTGCATTTCTCTAATCATATTTTTATTAAGATATACATCATCAAATTTTAGTTTTATATCATTAATTTTAAGCAACTTATTTATAATTTTCTTTCTCAATTTAGCAGGCAAATCTCTTTGTAATAATTGTTTAACAACCCTTTCTTTATTTCCATATTGTTTAATTAAATCTCTTGATGATTTTTCTTTATACAAACTTATAAAATCTTCAAACAACTTATCTATGCCAACAAGTTCCATAAGTGTATGGATTTTTTGTATATCCAATATTTTTTTATCAAAAACATTATCGCATACCGAAAACACTCCTGCCACATTATATTTTTTCAATATGGGAAATACAACACTATAATGGTCTATCGTACCATCATCAAAAGATAACACTATTTTACTATCATCTTTGGTTTTAACATATTCAGAAAATGCAACTATATTATCTTTATTTGTTTTTACAAATTCTTCAAACTTATTTGCATCAAAATGATAATAATTCATATTTTCTTTAACATAATGAAACATATATATAGCCATAATTCACCTTATTTTTTTACAATATTTCTAGCTTCTTCTAAATCTGCATAAGTATCGATATCTAGGCAATAATCCCTACTTATAATATAAGGAAATTTATTTTCATTTAAAACATCACTACTTTGTAATTTTTTATAGTTATTAATGTAAACATTGCCAACTATTCTATAATATTTATCAAAATCCTGACTTCGAACATCGCTAGATGATGAAAGTATTTTTTGTAATTTACCAGATGTATCTATAGTTCGATAAAATACAGGATTGTCTGTTACCTCTGTTACAGTTATAACGGATTCTTCTCCAGTTTTAAAATATTTTTCTATAGCTCCATCTAATATTTCTTTAGTTCTAAATGGAAAAGTTGGCTGAAGCAAAACAACAACATCTGGCTTAACATCTAATTTATCTATTTCATATAGTATTGCATCAACTATTCTTGCCCTATCCCCAGATAAATAATCTGGTCTAACATCACCTTCAAGACAGCCTTCTTTAACAGACATTTTCTTTACCGCCTCAGAATCCGTACTTACCAATATATCATCAACATATTTGCTAAGTTTCGCCACATTCACGCTATGCATAAACAACGGCAATCCATTTAAAATCTGAATGTTTTTTTCTTTAACCCTCTTGCTTCCTATTCTAGCGGGAACAAAAGCTAAAATTCTTTTACCATTATACATTTCTTAAGCTTGTCCTTTTTCATATTTTTCTTTGATGCGATTATATTGTTCCAGCAATTTTTCTTTATATTTTCCAAAGCCATTATCTATCATCCATTGCAAAGAATAATCAAAATCAACATTATAATATTTTTCATTAAAACAAACAGGAACCATTTCAATGCCCATATATAGAGCCAAAGCCAACCTATGTGCTCCATCTATTACCATAAAATCTTTATTTAATTGCAACGGATATTCTTTTAAAAATCCATTTGTTTCGAAACTTTTTATCAGATTTCGAAACGCAACTTCATTATCATATTGTTCTCTAGGAATAACCTTTTTATAATTCACTCTATAATGCTGAACTTCATTATATATTTGAAAACCATCATTATTTTTTTTATAATAATTATCTATCGCTAAAAATCTTACCCAAATATCGCACGCATTATAATTATCTTTCATTGTTTTTTTATACAAATAATATGTAGGCAAAAATATCTGACATTTATTTATGCCACTCAATTCACACAACTTTTCCATTAATATCCCTTTTAAATGTCTTAATATGAATACATTTTCATATTAAACACTATTTATTTATATACTCCAAAAAAGGAACTAAACTATCCATTATGGTTGGACAAAATAATCCTTTATCTACCATATCATTTAATTCGTTAATATCCACCCATCTAGCTTCGCTAACTTCTTCATCTTGAAGATGTAATTCATCAATCTCAAAATCTTGAGTAAGATGATAAATATCAACAAAATCTTTTTTTCTTTTAATAGATTTGATTAATTCATATTTACCAGACATTGGAATTCCTAATTCTTCTTCAAATTCTCTTTTCAATGTTGTTTCCGAATCTTGCCCAGAAATAACACCTCCGCCCGGATTTTCCCAATAGTTTGGAAACATTTTTCTTGATTCTGCTCTTTTTTGAATATATATTTTACCTTCATTATTTGTTATCCAAATATGAACAGATAATTTATATAATCCTTCTTCGTATTTCTCTCCCCTAACAACTTTCCTGCCTGTAAAATTTCTATCACCATCATACAAATCTACAAATTCCATATTATTCTCCCTTTTTTGATTGTATTCTTTTATCCATTTCTTCATCTTTTTCAAAATATTCTATACCAACTTCCGTTGCCAAATCCTCACATAAAGGCTTTATATTTTTATAGCCTTCTCCAATGCAACATTTACAAATTGTATTACCCACATCACCATTTAATTGTGCTTTACGGCAATTTTTAATAATTTCACATTCCCAAGCATCTTTAATTGATTTATTGTTTATATCTGCATAAGCAAGATAATTTTGAAAATCCATACAACAACCTGTAATATAACCCTCACAAGTAATACAAACCGCATTAAACATATAACTACAAGGTACTGAAAATTTTGAATTTTTCTCATTAGAGGAAATCAACAATTTATCATTTATCATAGGCAATAAACCGCCTTGATTTTTTACATTTTGAACAACCACTTTATCGCAATATTTTTGAAAATAATCTTCAACTTTTTTAAGTTCATAATTTGTATATCTAGTAAGAATAGTTGAAACAAATAATTTAAAGTTATATTTCTTTTGCAATTCTTTACATTTTTTAAGATTATTCATCACAATATCAAATGCATCTAAACCGTGAATAAACTTATAATCTTCTCTATTTATTGCATTAATTGAAAACTTAATGCTTTGCAATCCGCTTTTTATTAAACCTTCAATTAAATTTTTATCAGCGAGTAAGCCATTGGTTGTTAGATATATGTAATCATACCCAATCAGTTTTGCCTCAAATATTAATTTATCTAAATTTGGATACAATAAAGGTTCGCCCGTGGCATAAAAACCAACTTCCCTACTACCCAAATCATAACATTCTTTCAAAACTCTTTTTGCCAAATCGAAATCTATAAATCGAGTTTTTCTAGTCATTTTTCGATTTGCACAAAAAATACATCTATTATTACATTTATTTGTAACTTCTATTAATAAATTTTTCTTTGGAAAACTACCATTGATAATAGTGTTATACTTTTCATCAATTCTGTCTTTTATATTTATATTCATATATATATGTTACCACATATATTATGAAAATTCAAATATTTTGCAAATGATTTAAAATATATAAGTATATTCAAATATCAAAGAGTTTTTTCTAGTTTGACAATGTAGTTAAAAAACAATATAATATACTTACATTTATAAATTCGCAAATTATTGAATTTTTAAAAAGTTAGAGCAAAAAGAGGTTACTATGAACGAACTAGAGATATATGAATGGTTTTTAAAGTTTGAAGATGAAAATGAATTTTTTAATTACAAATATAAAAATATGCAAGTTTGGGATATCGGCAGGCACTTTTTTTATAAGTTAATTACCACAAATGAATTATCTTTAAATAACAAAATTACAGACCAAATTTTACCTCGAAACACACAAACCAATTCTTATATTGAAAACCATTTAATAGATTTAAACAAATCTTTAAAACATTATGATATAGTGTTGATGGGAACACCTAGAAGAGTAAAACAATCTGATGGACTATATTATGATGTGTGTACAGATTACTTACAAAACATTTTAGATGGGTATTCAACAGTTGTAATAGAAGACCCATTATGGAATCAATTTACAGAAAACATCGAATCACATAGAACTCCCTCAGCATCAAATGAAATATTATACACAGATAATATTGCTATGAATTTTTATAAAGAATATTTCACAACATCAAATTTAGATGAGGACAAAATAAAACTAACTGAAATATTTACAAAAATATCTTTATTGTTTATAAAACACTTTAATTTGGATTATTCTAAAGCAATTTCAAATGCAGTTTTACAAGTTATATATATATTGTTTAACGAAAAATTTTATTGCAATATTTTAAAACAAATAAATCCAAAAGCTGTTTTGATGGTTTTTCATCCAAATCCAAGTTCGTTATGCCTTATTCATTGTACAAAACTTTTAAATATTCCAGTGGCTGAAATTCAACACGGGATTATTGGAGAATTTGAACCTATATGGCATAAATTCTATAATAAAAATATACCTCATACATTACCAGACTTAATATTAGCATTATCCCCTAAAATTGTTTTTGAAAAGGATATGATTTTAACTAATGCTAATAACAGAATTAAATATGTTGGATATCCATACCTTGAATATAAAGTAAATGAAAATAAAACAACAAATACAACAAATTTAGAAAATAAAAAATATATACTATTTGTTTCACAAACCAATATAGGCGGAAAATTATCTTTATTCGCTTCAAAACTTGCCGATTTATTAAAGGATAAACCCGAATATGAAATAATATATAAACTTCACCCTTTTGAACAAAATAAAGAATACCCTCATTTAATTAAAGAGAATGTTTCAATTATAAGAAATTCTGAACACGATATTTATTATTATGATAATTTATCAACCTTTCAAATTGGCGTTTACAGTACCGCAATTTATGAGGGTCTTCAATTCAATCTAACAACTATCATCGTTGATGGTTTGATGGGTAGCCACGAAGCAATGCAAATATTAAAAGATACAAAAGATGTTTATTTTACAAAAACTGCAGAACAAGCTTTAGATATTATTTTGAAATCTAATTCTAATAAAAATAATACCATTCAATCAAATTTCTGGACAAAATTAGATAAAAACTACTATTTAGAAACAGTTAATGAACTGATAAATAAAAAATAAAAAGGACACCATCTATAGCATTTACCTATAAATGGTGTTTTTTCTATTCTAAATCTTCATATTTTATATGGTTACCTTTCAAAACATCAACTTTCAAAGTTTTACCAATAACTTTATCATAATCATAAGCAGGAATACCAACATTACCTGGTCTGCGAGTGGTTGTATTGCTATAACTTACAGCATCTCCTTTTTTTAAATCTGTATTTGCAATAATACTATTATAGGCGAAATCTATTGTAACTTGTTCTTCACTTAAATATGTTTTATGACCACCTTGCATTAGATAATAATCTTTTGTTGCTTGGACAAGCTCTTTTGCAGTTTTCTCATCCATAGAACAAACAATATCTTCTCCATTTCGCTCCATTGTATCTGTGAAATGCCTTTCCAAAACACACGCACCCATTGCCATTGCACAAATACAAGCAGTGTTTGTTACAGTATGGTCAGATAAACCAATTAATGCATTAGGGAAACTTTCTTTAATTTCATTTAAAGCATTCAATCTAACAAACTGAGGAGGAGTTGGATACAAATTGGTTGTATGCATAATAACATAATTATTATGATATTTTTCAATACACTCTATTGCTTTCTTTATTTTTTCAATATCGTTCATACCAGTGGATATAATAATTGGTTTCATTTTTGAAGCAATATATTCAACCAACCTATAATTATTCATTTCCCCAGAACCAATTTTATAAGCACACACATTAAATCTTTCTAATCTATCAACCGCATCAAAAGAAAATGGTGTGGATAAAAATATCATACCCTTACTCTCAACATAATCTTTTAATTCTTTTTCATCGCTCTCATTAAGTTGACATCTACGCATTATTTCATAAATTGAATCGGTAGAGTTTCCTGGTATAACTTTCTTTGCTTCACTACTCATCTCGCTATTCACTATATGAGTTTGGTGTTTAACAACTTCAATACCTGCACGCTTTGCAGCATCAACCATTTCTTTTGCCACTGCTAAATTTCCACCGTGATTAATTCCTATTTCCGCAATTACTAAAGGAACGCAACCATCTCCAATTTTTCTATTACCAATAAATATATTTTTCATAAAATCACCTATCTATAAAAACTTTACTTGTTTTAACATTAAAAAATTTCTCAGTAAACACACCTTTTAAATTTTTATTCAAATTATTCTGTTCACTTTTAATAGTATTGCTTTTACGCATATTCATTACTTTAATTATAGTTTTTTCACAATTATTATCCCTATCTTTAATATGAAATATAGTTTCTAAATTTTTGCCACAATATCTATTATTTTGCCTTTCTCCCACATCAATAGTAGGTACACCAATAAATGGTGCTTCACACACACCACAAGAACTATTACCAATTATAAAACTTGCATTTTCAAGTGCACTATAAAATTCTTTTGGGTCAACATTTTTTCTAAAAACAAACTGTTGATTATTTTCCAAATTTTTATATTCTTTTATTATTAATTCACCACTTGGGTCATTATTACAATGTATTAACAAAATTTTACCATCAAAAACTTTTAAAGCTTTAACAACATAATTAAAATTATCAAGATTTTCATTAGGAGATTTATTATAAATTGGATGATAAATCAATATGGCATATCTTTTTCCTAAAGCCTTACATAATTCAGTTTCATTCCAATTGGATAAACTTTTAAAACTACTAGTATTGCCAATATAATAAACGGAATCTTCTTTTTCACCAAGTTGCAAAACTCGTTTTTTGCATATATCATCTGTAACTAAAAATCTTTGAGAAAATTTACTAATAGAATGTCTAATACATTCATCTATGTTTCCACTAACATCGCCAGCCTCTATATGACAAACTGGAACATTATGATAATTCGATACAATTGCACCAGCTAACGCAGACAATCTATCTCCGTGAACAAAAGTCATATCAAAATTTTTTGAATTATAATATTTATCCAATTTTGAAACTAGCCAACCAAAATAATTTAAAGTTTTGCTAGTGTTCTTATTTCCAACACTGTCAACACAAATATTTTTATAAGATTTCAATTCTTCTCGCACAATATTACCTGTGTTTCCAAAACATTTTTCATTATGCATATCAACCAACAAAACGCTAACTAAGTTGTTTTTTGATAAATATATTATAATATCAGATATTTTATTAAAATCGGCTCTAGAGCCTGTAATAAATAATAATTTTTTCATTAGTAACTTCCTATTCAATGCCCATATCTAATTTTAAAACTTATCTTTAATTCTAAAGAACTTTTTAATAAAGTTTAATTTTTTTGAAGAATATGGAGGATATTTTAAATTCAACTCCAATTTTCCCTTTTTCAAAATACTTTTTTCGTGGCTAAATGTAGAAAAGCTTTTTTCGCCGTGATAGTTTCCAACTCCGCTATTACCAACACCACCAAAAGGTAATTTATCTTCGCAAAGATGCATAATAGTTTCGTTTACGCAACCACCACCAAATGAACAATAATCCAAAACTTTTTTCTCGTTCTTTTTACCAAAGTAATATAAAGCTAATGGTTTTTCATTTGCTCGAACATAATCAATCACTTCTGAAACTTTTTCAAATTCAATCACAGGTAAAATTGGTGCAAAAATCTCATTTTTCATAATCTCACTATCTAATTTAACATCACTTAAGATTGTTGGTTCAAGCAATCTATCTGTTCTTTTTCCGCCACATTCAATTTTTCCGCATTTTAATAAAACATCTGTTTTTTCCAAGTTTCTTTTTTGAACCAAATATGGAAAGTCTTCGGTAATCTCGCCGTTTTTATAATAAAACTTATCCACATATTCCACCATTTTGTTTATAAGTTTTTCTTTCAAACTTTTATGCACAAACAAATAGTCTGGTGCAACACAAGTTTGACCAGCGTTCAAAAATTTACCCCAAACAATTCTTTTTGCGCTTCTCTCAATATCTGCATCTTCATCAACTATAACTGGGCTTTTTCCGCCAAGTTCTAAAACCATAGGAGTTAGATATTTACCTTGCCTTTCCATTAAATTTTTTGCAACTGCTGGAGAGCCTGTATAGAAAACAAAATCAAATCGTTGATCAAACAAAACTTCGCGTTCGTGCTCATTATCGTAAGTGATATAAACATATTGCTCACCAAAGCAAGAACAGATTTTCTTTATAACTTCGCTTACATTTGGAGTGTTTCTTGATGGTTTTAAAACGATTGTATTACCTGTTGCGATAGCATCAACTAAAGGCAACAAAGATAAGTGCAATGGATAATTCCAAGGCGAAACAATTAGCGTTACGCCATAAGGTTCTTTTAAAATATATCCCCTAGACTTAAAATTAAGAATACCTGTTCTCACTCTTTTAGGTTTTGCCAAGCGTTTCAGATTTTTCAACATATAATTTAATTCTTGATTAACCATAAATATTTCAGTGGTTACAACATCAAACTCGCATTTATTAAAATCTTTTTTAAATGCTTCAATAATCTCAGAATAGTATCTTACCATCTGGTCTTTTAATTTTAGTAAGCTTCTTCTTCTAAATTCTAAATTTAAAGTTTTACCACTTCTAAAAAACTCTTTTTGTAATTGAATAATCTCTTTCATAATTTACCTTTATTTTATTATATTAGCTTTCCTTTTAGTTTGTAATTTAAAAACTACAAACTAAATTTTTTTATCTCCTTTCAAACTTACATTAAACATAAAAAACACTTCTTAAAAAATTTTAAGAAATGCTCTTTCATATTTTTAATTTTAATAATTTTCTTTTTCTAATTCAAAATAACTTTGAGGGTGCTTACAAACTGGGCAAGCTTTTGGAGCAGATGTACCTTTATAAATATATCCGCAATTTCTACATCTCCAATAAGTTTCCTCATTCTTTGTAAACACTTGTTGGTCCTCTAAATTCTTCAATAATTTTCTATATCTAGTTTCGTGACTCTTTTCAATTTCGCCAACTTTTTCAAAAGCAAACGCAAGTTCGTTAAACCCCTCTTCTTTTGCTTCTTTTGCCATTCTTTTATACATATCTGTCCATTCGCCATTTTCGCCCATTGCTGCGGCAAGCAAGTTTTCAGGTGTTGAAGGAATGTCGCCACCATTTAATGCTTTAAACCACATTTTTGCGTGTTCTTTTTCATTATCTGCAGTTTGCAAAAATATTTCTGCAATTTGCTCATATCCCTCTTTCTTTGCTTTTGATGCGAAATATGTATATTTATTCCTAGCCTGACTTTCGCCAGCAAATGCTTCTAATAGATTTTTATAAGTTTTAGTTTCTTCAAATTTCATAATCATTCTCCTTTAATAATTTAATTTTACCTAGTTTTTAAATTAATTCCAAATATTTTTTATATTAAACTTATTTTAATTACACAAATTTTAAAAAAAATAGTATAATAAAGAAAATAGGAGAAAATTATGATAAGAAAAGCAGTTATTTTATGTGGTGGTCTTGCAACAAGATTTTTACCATTCTCAAAAGCAGTCCCTAAGGAAATGCTACCAATCGTGGATAAACCAATAATTCATTATCTAATAGAAGATTTAAGCAAAAACGGTATAAAAGATATTTTAATTATTACCAACAGAAATAAAGACTGTATGGAAAACTACTTTGATAAAAACACCGACCTAGAAGAACGCCTAACAAAAGCTGGCAAAACCGAGCTTTTTGAGAAAATCAAGGATATTCCATCGCTTGCAAATGTTTATTTTATAAGGCAAGTTGAAGCAAGAGGTACTGGCCACGCACTATTAAAAGCTAAAAACTTTATCGGCAACGAACCATTTTATATGTGTTTTGGAGATGAATTATTCTATAACAAAGATAAATCGTTGGTAAGCCAAATGTTAGAATGTTATGATAAAAACAACATTGAAAATCTAATTGCTTGCAAACGCGTACCATTAAAGGAAGTTTATAGATATGGCGTTGCAAAAATTGATGGAGAAGAAAACCAATTTAAAGAAGATTCCAATATGCCAGTTATGCACAAAGTTTTGAAATTTGTGGAAAAACCTAAAATTGAAGAAGCTCCATCAAATTTAAGTTACCTAGGCCCTGCAATTTTAAGCCCAGAAATTTTTGAATTACTCCCAAAAGTTCAAGAAACTGCTATGGAAATATTATTACCAAATGCTTTTCCATTTTTATATAACGAAGATAAACTATATGCTTTAGAAGTTGTTGGTAAAAGATTAGATATTGGAAACCCGCTTGGCTTTGTGGAAGCAAACATATTCTTTGCTATGCAAAACGAGAACTATAAAGAACACATAAAAAATTATATAGATTCTCAAGATTAATTTTTCTTTGCAAAATTAAATAATATTGCTATAATATTATAAAATTTTAGGCTTGTCCTATTAATAAGGTATAAAATATGCAAATATTAAAGAATGAAAACTGGAAATACGAAATATGTTTTGACAAACTCCAACAAAATGAGGTGGAGGATTTTTCATCAACTCTACTCGGTGTTGAAAAACTAATAATGAATAAGGAAATTACACATTATTCAAAATATTTTTCTTTTGAACAAGTTTTAAAGAATTTAATCTATTATAAAACAGAAGAAGAAACAAAAAACTTTTTACAATTAGTAAAATCTAAAATTGAAGGCATTATATTTATGCCTGAACAACTAAAAGAACTTTATAAAATTAAAATTTCTAAAGCCCAGTTTTGCCAAGAAGAACTTAATTCCATTTTAGAATTTGCTTGCGAATATGGCGTTTTCCCAGATATGAACAATTTATATCTAACGATATTTGGCAAACCGATTTATAAAAAAATATTGAAGATGAATCAAAAATATGCAAAACGAAATATCAAAATGGAAAAAGAACCAAGGCTATCACCTTTTGTTTACAAACAAAAAATAGATAACCTAAAAAATGAATGTTTTAAAGATTTTAACGCTCACGGAATTTGGGGTAAGTATTCAAATAAAGATTTTAATTACCAAGAAAACCAAGAAAATGGAAAAGGTGTGTTCAAATCCAGAAAATTAACATTTTTAAACGACACATTTGTTTTAGATACAAATGGTAACACAATTAACAATAGGCAATTAACTCTTTCATTCTATTTCAACATCTATCCGGGGTATTCTCATTTTTACGATAGTGTGATAAACGATGATAACAATATGCTTAAATTTGATAATGGTGCATCATTCTTAATAAACGGCTGGTCAACATTCTCAGCTTGGCATTATAAGCCTAGCAACTATACCAGATATAGAAAAGATAAAAATGCTAAGATGATTTCATTTTTACTAAAACAGAATAATAAAAAAGGTGTTAACAAACTTTATCTATATTTGCTTGGAACTTATGGCAAGAGTATGGCTTTAGAACTTTTCAAATATCTAACTCAATATAGAGGATATATTGAAAGTTATGTTTTAGGTGCGTTTGCCACAGAAGTTTTGATAAACACTGAATTTTGCCTTTGCCCTTCCGACTATCTAAACAAATTAAAAAATAAAAATGTTGGCGATTTTTTTGCAAGTTACTATCCATCAAAAAAGAAATAATTTTCATATTTTTAATCATAATAATTTATAAAACATTAGAAGGAAAATATTATGTTAGATTTTTTAGCAAAACATTGGTTTCCAATTTTATGTGCAACACTCGTTGCAATTATATTTCTATCTGTAATAATCAAACAAATAAAGCTATATCGAAGAGCACATAGAAAAGGCGTTGGTGCAGAGATTGAAAAATCTGCATCTTTTAAAAAATATGAAGTTGAAGAAATTGATGTGGACACACTAGAAAGTAAAGGCAAAAAATAAAAATAATTATTTTTAATATCCCTAAAATTAGGGATATTTTTATATATAATTTAATGAAGTTTTTCAATCTAAATTTATTAAAATTACTTATCTAAGCAGAAAAAAAGAATACTCTAAGTTTTAAAATAAATTTAAAATTAATTTTTTTTTTTTTTTATTTTGCCTCTTCAGGTTTTTCTTCTTTATTTTTTAATTTTTTATCCTTTGAAGGGTCGTAATCTTTAATTATCCTCCAAGTCCAAAGCCAAGGTGTTTGATGAGTGTGACCTTTCGCAGAGCAGATTATCATAACAATTTTAGTAATCGTGGTTAAAGCAATCAAACCAAGCCCTAAGAAAAACATAGACATTAATATAGATTTAGCAACAATTGTTGAGCCTTTAATAAGTTTTCCTAAAAGCATCAAAATCGCACCTATTACATCTATAATATTGCAATCTAAGCCCTCGTTTGAATGAAGTCTTAAATAATTACTCTTTTTATTTATAAGCAACGGAATGAAAAATAAAATATACGCAGTCCAAGCCCATTTTCTATTTTTCTTTATATCTTCCGTAAGTTCTTTTTTCTCAGGAATCTTTAAATTCAAGAATTGAGCCACCTTGCCCCTTGGGTCTGCCTTTTCTTCAGTTTTATTAACTTCAGCAGTATCCACCTCGATAGGTGCATCAAGATTTAAGCTTGCCTCTTTAGTTTCTTTTTTCTTTTCCGTTTTAACTTGTTTTTCTTTTTTTGTTTCAGTTTCAACTTCCGCAACTGCCACTTTGCTTTCTTTTTCCAATTGCTCTTCTCCTTAATACTTTATTTTTTAGTAGTAAGTTTTATTTATCTGCCTTCTTTTTATTTGCTTTAGCCTTTTTATGTTCCTCACAACCGCAATCGTGTTCGTGGGTATGCTCGTGAGAATGTTCGTGATGACAACCACAAGCACAATTATGCTCATCATATTCCACATCTTCTGGTTTAACGCCATCAATTTCCTCTGTATCAAAACAAGGGTCTTCAGCATACTCTTTATAATCTTTTTTCAAAGTTTTCTTTAAAACTTTAAAGTATTCTTTTTGTGCTTTTTCTAGTTGTGTAACGATAAAAGGATTATGTGTGCCTAAAAAACTTGTTGCTATTTTGCCATCGTTTGTTAGCATAATATTAATAACAGTACAGCAATTTTCATCTAACAACACACCTTTTTCTTTTGTTGATATAACAACATTTATATCATTTGGAACTTCAAATTTAATATTATCCATATTATCTCCTTTATATAGTTAGTATAACATACTAGTTTTGTTTTTTAAAAATAATTTAATACAATTTATTTAAACATTAAATCTAAATAAAACAACATCGCCATCTTTCATCACATAGTCCTTGCCTTCCATTCGAACAAGTCCTCTTTCTTTTGCAACTTGCATCGAACCACATTCCACAAGTTCATCATAAGAAACAATCTCAGCTTTAATAAATCCCCTCTCAAAATCTGTATGAATTTTACCAGCAGCTTGAGGTGCTTTAGTACCATTAGTGATAGTCCAAGCTCGAACTTCCTGAACACCAGCAGTTAGATAACTAATAAGCCCTAAAAGTTTATATCCAGCCACAATTAGTTTATCCAAACCAAAACTCTCAATACCAAGTTCTTCTTTAAACATTTCTAATTCTTCTGGCTCTAGTGTGGCAAGTTCTTCTTCCATTTTAGCACATAGAACAACCACTTCAGCGCCCTCTTTCGCTGCCAAGTTTTTCACAGCATCCACATTTTCTGCCAAGCCTTGATGATTTGTGAAGTTATCTTCAGAAATATTAGCACAATAAATCACTGGCTTACTTGTTATCAAAAAGAAGGATTTTATAAGTTCTTTTTCTTCCGCATTTGCTTGATAACTTCTTGCTGGCTTTTCACTTTCCAAAACATCTTTTAATTTTCTTAATAAATCCACTTCTTCAATAAGTTTCTTATCGCCATTTCTATAAGCTTTTTCACTTTTTTCAAGCCTTTTATTAACTGTTTCTAAATCGGCTAAAATTAATTCTAGGTTTATATCTTCAATATCTTGGATTGGATTAACTGCACCGCCCACATGGATAATATTTCCGTTTTCAAAACAACGAACAACATGAATAATAGCATCAACTTCTCTTATATGGCTCAAAAATTTATTTCCCAAACCTTCGCCTTTGCTTGCCCCTTTAACAAGACCTGCAATATCCACAACTTCCAAAATTGCAGGAGTTATCTTATTAGTTTTATACATCTCACCCAAAACATTAAGCCTTTCATCCGGAACATTTACGATTGCAACATTTGGTTCAATCGTACAGAAAGGATAATTCTCGCTTGGTATTTTCTTTTTTGTTATTGCATTAAATAATGTACTCTTCCCAACATTTGGAAGCCCTACTATTCCAACTTTCATTTGCTATTCCCTCTATTGTATATTTTTTATGGTTAGAGTATAACACATAAGCAAACTTTTTTCAATTCTTTTGAATTAATACTAATGTAATTAAATAAAATAATAGTATGAAAACATTAATAATTATTATCTTAAGCATAATTCAAGGTGCAACAGAATTTTTGCCGATAAGTTCAAGCGGACATTTAGTTTTATTTTACCAAATTTTTAACATACAAGAAAACACAATATTTTTAAGCGTTATACTTCATTTAGCAACGCTTCTATCAATTGTGGTATATTACCGAAAAGAACTTTGGAAACTAATAAAGCACCCACTTTGCAAAACAACATATATGCTAGTAGTTTCCACTCTTTTTTCTTTAATTATAGTTCTATTCCTTCTGCCCATTATTGAAGATTCTTTCTCTGGAAACAGCCTAATAACTTGCTTTTTAATTACTGCAATATTATTGGTTGTTGGTGAAAACTTAAAGATTTTGTCAAAAAATAGCATCATTGATTATAAAAACAGCTTTAATATTGTCAATTTTGGATATAAGCAAGCAATTGGTATGGGTATTATGCAAGGGCTAGCTTGTTTCCCTGGGATAAGCAGAAGCGGAAGCACGATGGCCACAGGATTATTCTTAGGTGGCGAAAAAGAAAGCGTTGCAAACTACTCATTTTTGATGAGCCTTCCAATAGTGTTTGCATCGCTTATCTATGAATTATATAAATTTATTAAATCTCCAAGTCCAATTTATTTTAGCTGGATTGAAATAGGAATTGGATTTATTGTTGCCTTTATTGTTGGCATACTCTCAATAAAACTAATGCTAAAATTAGTTAAAAAACAGAAGCTTACTTGGTTTGCATTTTATTTGGTTTTATTATCTTTATTCCTAGTTTTAAATAAAGGATTTTTCCATTTATTCTAATTATCTTTCCATTTCCTCACCTTTTAAACTTTGATTTTCTCTTGCAAGATTTAAAAGCTCTTCCATTAGTTTATCTTCTTCTAATTCTTTTTGGCTTGGATTATTATTTGGTTGCTTTTTAGTTTTTTCTTCTAGGTTTTCATTTTTATCCATAGGCTCATCTTTTGTTGGCTCGTTTTCTTCTTGAGGTTCATCATCTAATTCAATTTGCAATTCACCAGCAGTTGATTGTTTTGCAAATTCAACCGCACTTTGATATAACTCGCCAAAAGTTTTTCCTCCAGTTGCTAAAAGTTCCCTTTCTTTTATAGGCTCTGAACTTCTATACTCATCAAATGTGCAATCAATACCATTTGCAGAACATACAAAATAGCAACTATAATCCTTACCATCTTTCTGATAAACAGTTTTATTTGATAATTTTTTTAAAACTTTTGATGCCGCAGATAAAAACTTTAGATTTTCAAATGTTGGAATGCTTGAATATTGCATTTTACTAAGTTCGGCAAAACTAGGCATTGGAGTATTATCATATTGCTTTTGATATTCATTTACCATTTCTTGAATTTCAACTACCCCATTTTGCGTTATAAAATCCCTTATTACATCTTGCTTAATTTTTGAATATTCCTCAAAACTTAGGTTTTCATTATTATCACTATTTTTAGGCATTAATTTACCGAGTTCTTTTATTAATGCTTTATAATCACTTTGCCTTGTAAAACTTCCATCTGGATTTTTTCTAAAACCGCTATAGAAAATCTGTTCACTCACATTTGGTTCAACCACAAGAGAACCATTTTCGGTTTGAATTTCAACATTTTTTGTTTGCAATGGTAAATTCGAATACATCTTCATTAAAAAAGCCCATCTACCCATTTCTTCTTTTGATAGGGTTAGATTATTATCAAAAGCATTATGATTACTACCCATCAAATATAAAACAGTTTGACCAACTTCCCAACGAATTTCATATCTTGCATCATCACTATGATAATTAGTTGTATCATCACCAAGCGAATCCGATACAGGTTTTCCACAAGCACCTATTATTTCTTTAATACTTTCTTGATATGTTTCATTATCTTTAGCCTTAACTATAACAATATTAGGATTTTTCTTCTGCTCTTCCGTTAAATTATCATATTCTCTTTCTCGAACCATAATAAGAGGTTTTATTAGAGGAATACTTTCTCTTGCCCAAGAATCAGCAGCCGAAATATTCACAAATTTATCCTTATGCGGTGCAAAATCTTCTAAAATTACAAATCCACTATTATCCCAATTACCATAACCGTGGCTACTACTCACTCCCCGATTTAAAGTGAAATGAGAAGTATGCCTACAAGAACTCATTTGATATCTAAATACAAAATCGCTAAATTTAAAAATTGCAGGTTTGGTTTTGTGACCATCAAAGTTTGTTAAAACTTTTCCGCTACTTGGAAAATAGTTTGTTTTATGAACTAGAACTTTATTCTCATCAGAAATTTTACTTATATCAAATTCGTTATTACTTTCAATATCTTTAAACTTATCTGCATCAAAGGTGGCTCTTCCATTTTCATCAAATGTAAAACAATCCAGCTGAACTACAGTTTGCAAAGGAATATTATATTCTTCTATTGTTTTCAATTTTTCAGAGTTTAATTTTGTATCTCTTTCATTGAATTGCGAAAAATCATTAATTATTTGTCTAATATCAGATAATTCATTTCTTAAGCTATTTATTTCCTTTCTTAATTCCTCTCTAGATTGAGTTACCTTTCTTTGCTCTTTACCATTAAACAACCTACTAAAAAATCCCGCATCTTTAATTGAAGATAACTCACCTTCCATTTTTTTAAGCCTTTCTCCCCAATCATTTTCAACCAATTCAGCAACCTGAATATTTTCAAATCGGCTTCTAGCATAACTTTTTTCAAACTCTTCTTGATTTGCTTTAGTTCTGCTATCAATATCTTTTAATAATTTAATACCTTCTAAATCCATATCTTCAACCTTTTTAATTTTCCACTTTTATTATATCATTTCTATAGAATTTTCATAAATAAAATTAAAACATATTATTAGAACTTACTAAACAACAAATGTTTTTTTATCTCAGATTAAAATTTCAATAAAAAATTAAAGACTTTTATCTTAAATATTTAAAAACCATATTAATTAAAGAAAAAGAAAGGAATAAATCCTTTCTTATTTTATGTAATCTATAACCAAATATCTATTTGGCTCTTCGCCTTCGCTATGAGTGGAAATATTTTCAATTCCAGCAAGACTTGTGTGAATAACTCTTCTTTCAAAACTGCTCATTGGTTCAAATTTTAAGCTCTTTTTAACTTGAACAACTTTTGTTGCCATTCTTTTAGCTAAACTTTCCAATGCTGAAATTCTTTTTTCTCTATAGTTTTCAATATCAACGAAAACTTTTTTCTTATAGTGTTCAAATTCATTCTTAATAATTGAATTAACTAAAGTTTGAGTTGCTTCTAAAGTATCTCCGTGGTGACCAATCAAAACGCCTAATTGTTCGCCATCAACTTTAATATATAAGTTATCATTCAAAACTTTATAACTAACTTTTCCTTCAACATTTAAGATTTTAACCAAACCTTCAAAAAATTCTTTTAATCTATTATAGATTTTTTCTTCAGTTTCGTTTAATTCAAATCTTTCAACGCAATCGCTCATATCTGCTTTTGCATTTTTAATTTGTTCTAAAGCAGTTTTCTCACTTTTAGCTTCATTTAAAGCTGTTGTTTTTTCTTCTTCTGTTTCATATAAAACAATCTCGATTTTTGCTTTCTTTAGCATAGTTTCTTTTTCAAGAACATTAATTTTAACTTGTTCTCTTGTTGCTTCCAACATTTGTAAGCCTTTTTCGATTGCTAAATCAACAGTTTTTGCACTAACTTCAATAGTTCTCATAATTAACCCCTACGCCTATTTCTGCTATAAGAAACAGTTCTTTGATCTTCTTCTTTAAGTTGTTTTTTATAATCAATAGAATCAACAATTGTATTTATAATTGGACTTGTTACAAAGCTTACCACTGCACCCGCAACGATATACAAACCAAATGCTGCGTTATAAAGCAATGTAAACACACCCATCATTATAGGCATTATAAATTGCATACCTTTTCCAGCTTCAGGGCCTGCAATAATTTGTTGACCTCTTTTCTTTGCTTTAATTTTTGCAATTAATGATGTAACTTTCATTGAACCGTAGGTTAAAGCAATTGATAAAATTGGTAATATTAAAAGTCCGTTCCACTTGCTATATTGACCATTTGTATCGTTTTCAAAAGATTTTGTTACAACTTTCTCATATTCAGCTTTTTCAATTTCTAATTGTTCATCAGTTAAAGGTTCGCTCATAACTCTTCTAGTTGAAGAATAATAATCCTTCCAAGATAAAACACTACTAGCCCAAGAATCTGGACGCCAAATACTCTTTATCCATAAAAATCCATTTTTAATATCTGCATAAGTTTCAACAACTGCTTTTTCTGCTTTAGCAGTGGCTGCTTCGTGAGCTTCTGGATTGCTCTCCGCTGTTTCGCCTGCCATTTCTAAAGTGTAGGTTTGTTCATAAACATTTCTCATTGCATCATATTCTTGACTCATTTTATATGCTGCAATATTATTCATTGCACCCAAAAGTGTAATAAATATAACAATTGTTAGAACCATATACACCAACATTCCAACGCAAGTTCCAACCACACTATAGTTTTCTCTTTTATATAGCTCCATAGTTTTTTGGTTTTGCATTTGAGGATTTGATGCATATTGTCTTTTAATCTTTTCAAGTGCTGGTTGAAGCACTGCTTGTTTTCTTGTATTCTTTTTTGTAATAAGCCTATTAATAAAATCAAAAGGCACAAGCACAAGTTTAACCAAAACGGTTATAATAATAATTGCTAAAATATAATTTCCAACTCCGCCTTCCAAGCCGAAAATTATCTTAGCCCAAAGCCCAGTAGGCTTAACGATTTCTGCTAGAAAATCCATTTTTTATCTCCTTTTAAATTCAAGGGTAAATAGTTTTCTCCACCTTTATGCTTCGGATTGCATCTTAATAATCTTTTCAAGCCAAGAAATATTCCTATAATCACTCCATATTCCTTGATTGCTAAAAACATATATTTTGAACAAGTGGGATAATAAATACAAGTTTTAGGAAAAAATGGCGAGATAAATAATTTATAAAATTCAATTAAGATATAACAAATTAATCTAAATGGAAATGTTATAACCTTTAAAAACGCTTTCATTTTAATTTTCTTTCAACTTTCCAGACTTTTTCAAAACATATATAATATTTTCTTTTATTTCGTTAAACGAAAGTTCTTGCAATCCAACTTTTGCCATAAATACATAAGCATAATTATCTTCGATATTTTCAATTAACTGGTTTAAAATTGCACGCATTTGTCTTTTAAGCTTATTCCTAACATAAGCCTTACCAATTTTTTTACTAACAGAAAAGCCAATTTTTTTTACTCTTTTAGGAGTTTTGCTAACAAACAAACTTAAATATTTGCTTGAATAATTTTCACCTTTTCTATATATGTAATTAAATTCTTTTCGCTTTTTTAATCTATATTCAGTCTTTAACAATTCTAACTCCAAAAATTAAAAATAAGTGCTTATATTTCAAAGCACTATTTTATAATTTTTATTCCTTACGCTGATAATTTTTTTCTGCCTCTGTTTCTACGTCTTTTAATAACATTTCTTCCACCAGTTGTTTTCATTCTTTGACGGAAACCGTGAACCTTACTTCTTTGTTTTTTCTTAGGTTGATATGTTCTTTTCATAATCGTATTCTGTCCTTTTACCAAAATTCGCTGTAATCTTAAATTTCTTCATTTCATAATTTAAGATAATAATTACTGCAATAGTTATTATATATTATAAA
>CAKVMJ010000010.1 GCA_934772445.1 uncultured Clostridia bacterium | reverse complement strand
TTAATATCTTCATTCCAAGCAGAATCAAGCCAAACAGCAGTTGGCGGAATATCTATTCCAGCATATAACCCATCAAGTACAAATAATCTAACCACAGGCAAAGTATTCTATTACCAAATCGAATTTTCAATTATAGATTTCAACCAAGCAGTGGATAGCTTTAATCTAGCCTTAGGAATGACAATTCAATCAAATAGACTTCCAGAAAGAGATTCAGTTTACCAAGTGGAATCTAAGGTGGATAGTTCATCTCCAGTTGAGGGTGGAAATTGCAGTTATGAGGTGATTAATAGCACAAGCTCCAGTTCCACAATTAAGTTTGTTGCAGAAGTGAAAGAAGGCTATGAATTTGATGGTTGGTACATAAGAGATAACTCAGATAATGCAAGCGATAGAGTTTCTTCCGACCCAGTATTCATTACCAGCACAACTGCCGATGTAACATACTATGCAAAATGGAAAGAAAAAACAAAAACTATTAAAGTTGTTGTAGATAGTAATGAAACGGAAGTTAAATATAAATCTGGTAGTATTGCAAATGCAGTAAGTTCATACGAACCAAGCCCATATACAACTGGTTGGTTTTTTGATGAAGGTTTAACGCAAGTGGTTAGTGATGAATATTTGAATGGAGAATTACAAGATGAAACATTAACTCTATATTGCCGTACCGCATCAATAACTGGTTTAACTTTTACCCTTTCTTCAGATGGCAATTCATATTTGGTTGCAGGTGAAAGCGAAACATCTCCAAGCGGAGAAGTGGTTCTTCCTAATAAATATAACGGAAAGCCTGTTAGCGGTTTTGTAGCTGGAAGATCATCCTCAACTTCAGCATTTAAAAAGAATACAAATATAACAAGTATTGTATTATCTAATAATATATCTGATATTGCTGATTATGTTTTTTATTATTCTACACAAATAATAAATGTTACTATTCCTAATAGCGTGATGAGTATAGGAAAGTATGCATTTTGTGGTTGTAGTGGATTAATAAGTGTGGAAATACCGAATAGTGTAACAAGCATAGGAAATTCTGCGTTTTCTTTTTGTACTGGATTAACAAATGTAACGATTGGAAATAGTGTAACCAGCATAGGATCCTATGCATTTAATAGTTGTAGTGGATTAACAAGTATTGTAGTTGCAAGTGGAAATACAAAATATGATAGCAGAAATAATTGCAATGCAATAATAGAAACCTCTAGTAATACATTAGTTCAAGGTTGTATGAATACTATTATTCCGAATAATATAACAAGTATAGGGGACAATGCATTTAATCGTTGTAGCGGATTAACGAGTATAGAAATACCAAATAGTGTAACAACTATAGGAGAATCTGCATTTCTATTTTGTAGTGCATTAACAGGTACATTAACAATCCCAGATAGTGTAACAAGTATAGGAAGTGCTGCGTTTGAAAATTGTAGTGGATTAACAAGTATAGAAATACCAGATAGCATAGCAGTAATAGAATATAATACATTCTCCCGTTGTAGTGGACTAAAAAATGTAATAATTCCCAACAGTGTAACAAGTATAGGATATAATGCATTTTGGGGTTGTAGTGGATTAATAAGTATAAAAATACCAAATAGTATAACAAATATAGCAGCAAGCGTCTTTGAGGGTTGTAGTGGATTAACAAGTGTAGAAATCCCAGACAGTGTAACAAGCATAGGAAGTGAAGCATTTAAAGGTTGTAGCGGATTAACGAGTATAGAAATACCAAATACTGTAACAACTATATATAGTAATGCGTTTGACTCTTGTACTGGATTAACAAAAATATTTATACCTAAAACTGTTACAACTATTTATGCGACATATGAACGATTTTCTGCATTTTATAATTGTTCATCAAGTCTTAAAATTTATTGCGAGGCATCATCAAAGCCAAGCGGTTGGGATGTCTATTGGAATTATAGAACTGATGTATCAATTCATACAACCTATTGGGGACAAACCAATATTCCAAGAGAAGTAAGCTTTGTTGTTGATGGGGTAAATAAAGGTACAATGAATTATACCTCAGGTACAGTTAGCGATTTTGCATCTGCTTATGAGCCAACTCCATATTCTACTGGTTGGTTCTTAAATGAAGAACTAACCCAAGTGGCAAAAGATGATTATTTTTCAACTAATACAGAAACAACCCCAGTTACTCTATATTGCCGTACCGCATCTATTACGGGATTAAAGTTTACTCTTGCTTCTGATGGTAATTCATATTTAGTGGAAGGTGAAAGTGAAACATCTCCAAGCGGAGAGGTAGTAATACCAAATATGTATGAAGGGTTACCTGTAAGTGGGTTTGTTAAAGATTCAACAACAACCAAAAAACCACCTGCTTTTAAAAAGAATACTAATATAACAAGTGTTGTATTACCTAATAAAATAACAAGCCTTACATATAATACATTCTATAGTTGCACTAATTTAACTACAATAAATCTTCCAAATAGTATAACCAAATTAGCAAATTTATTTCGATACTGTTCTAATCTGAGAAGCATTAAAATACCTGAAAGTGTTACGCGTATAGTACCTGGTACATTTATAGGTTGTAATAGTCTAACAAGTATAATAGTTGCAAGTGAAAATGCAACATATGATAGCCGAAATAATTGTAATGCAATAATAAGAACTGCTGGTAATGAGTTAGTTGTGGGTTGTAAGAATACTATCATACCTGATACAGTCACAAGTATAGGAAATAGTGCTTTTTCTAGATGTAGTAGTTTATCTAGTATAGAAATACCAAGTAGTGTAACAAGTATAGGAGATAGTGCTTTTTCTAGATGTAGTAGTTTATCTAGTATAGAAATACCAAGTAGTGTAACAAGTATAGGAGCTTCAGCTTTTAATGGTTGTAGTGGTTTAACAAGTATTGTAATATCTGATAACATAACAACAATAGAAGAATCAACATTTTATGAGTGCAGTACATTAACCAATGTAATAATTCCAAGCAGTGTCACAAGTATAGGAGTTTCAGCATTTGAAAATTGTAGTGGTTTAACAAATATAATAATACCTAATGCTGTAACAAGCATAGGTAAAAATGCATTCTATGGTTGTAGTGGTTTAACAAGTATAATAATACCTAATGCAGTAACAAGTATAGGAGCTTCAGCATTTTATAGTTGTAGTAGTTTAACAAGTATTAATATTTCAAGTAGTGTCACAAGTATTGGTGCAAGAGCATTCTCTAAATGTCCTTCAATAACTAGTATAAAGGTTGATAGTGGAAATACTAAATATGATAGTAGAGATAATTGTAATGCAATAATTGTGACTTCTAGTAATTACTTGCAGTTAGGTTGTAAAACAACTATTATACCCAATACTGTTAGTAAAATTAGTAGTTTTGCATTTGAAGGTTGCATTGGGTTGACAAGTATAGCAATACCAGATAGTGTAACAGGTATAAACGCTTCCGCATTTGTTGGTTGTACTGGATTAACAAAAATTTTTATACCTAATAGTGTAACAGATATTCTATCCCAGACATTTCTCAATTGTTCTCCAACACTAGTAATCTATTGTGGTGCAACCTCAAAGCCTTCTGGTTGGAGTAGTGGGTGGAATTATTATGATACTTCAAATGCGTTAACAACATATTGGGGTTACACTCGCGAGCAATTTGAAGCACTTTAGATAAATTTAATAAATCAAACCTAAAAAGACTACTCTATGTAGTCTTTTTTCTTTTGCCTTTATTTGCCGAGTTTTTAATTATAACGGAAATTATTTGTATTTATTTGGCTTTTATTATATAATTAATTAGATTAGTGTTATTTAGGAGATATTATGTTAGCTATAGTTAAGAGTTTTGGATTATCTGGAATAACTGGGTATCAGGTGAATGCAGAAGTGGATATTAATCAAGGTTTGCCGGGCTATGATATTGTTGGCTTGGTTGGAACTGCTATTAAGGAGAGTAAGGAAAGAGTTAAGTCGGCAATAAAGAATAGTGCTTTAAAATATCCTATTTTAAAGTTAACAATAAATCTTGCTCCCGCCGATACTAAAAAAGATGGGCCAGTTTACGACCTTGCTATTGCTATAGGTATTCTAACTGCTAGTGAGCAAGTTAAGTACGAAAATGTTAGCAAATATATTTTCTTAGGTGAACTAGGATTAGATGGAAGTATTAGAAAGATTAAAGGTGTTTTGCCAATGCTTATTGCTGCTCATCAATCTGGGCTTACTAAAATAATCCTTCCGAAGGATAATGCAAACGAAGCAAGTTTTATAGAGGGATTGGAGATTTATCCAGTTGAATCTTTAAGAGAAGCAGTTAAGTTCTTAAATGATGAAATAGATATAGAGCCAGTAAAACCTAGAAACTTTAGTGAAATTAAAAACGAGAAAAAGATAAAAACAGATTTTAAATATATTAAAGGTCAGTTTCAAGCAAAGCGAGCATTAGAAATTGCTGCTGCTGGCGGACATAATATTTTAATGATTGGTCCACCGGGCTCAGGAAAAACTATGCTAGCAAAAGCTTATCCAAGTATATTGCCAGAACTATCTTTCGAAGAGGCTTTAGAAGTAACTAAAATTCATAGTATTGCAGGTGTTTTGGATAATAATGTGGGAATTGTAACGCAAAGACCTTTCCGTTCTCCTCATCATTCCACAACAATGCTTGCTCTAACTGGTGGCGGAAGAATGGCAAAACCGGGAGAGATTAGTTTGGCTCATACGGGAGTATTATTCTTAGATGAGATGCCTGAGTATCCAAGAAATAGTTTGGAAACTTTAAGGCAACCACTAGAAGATGGGGTTATAACTATATCTCGTGTGGAAAACACAGTGGAATACCCTGCAAACTTCACATTAATTGCATCAATGAATCCTTGCCCTTGTGGTAACTATGGAAACCCAGAAAAAGAATGTAAGTGTACTCCTCAACAAATTAGAAATTATCTAAACAAACTTTCTGGACCTTTAATGGATAGAATAGATATGCATATTGAGGTGGATTCAGTTAAGTATAGCGATTTAATTGATAGAACTTATGAGGAATCCAGCGAGGAAATTAAAAAGAGGGTTGATAAAGCTAGAGAAATTCAATTGAAAAGATTTGCTGGAACTAAAATACATAATAATGCCTCAATGAACGACCAACAAGTTAAAGAATATTGTGCAATATCTGAAGAGAGTAATGCAATTTTGGAAGTTGCTTTTACCAAACTTAAAATGAGCGCGAGAGCATATAATAGAATTTTAAAACTTGCAAGAACTATTGCCGACCTTGAGGGTGCTGAAAATATTTCTAATGATCATATTATGGAAGCAATATCCTATAGAACATTGGATAAAAAATATTGGGGAGAATAGATTTGTTTAGTTTAGAAGAAAAAGGAATAATTTGGCTAAGTGTTTTTAGTGAAATAACTCCTCATAGAAAGTTGGAAATAATTAAGAGTTATAAAGACTTTTCGTTGGTTTGGCAGGATAATATTAAGTTAAGAAAACTCTTAAGTGTATTCTTAGATGAAAAAGAAATAGAGTATATTATTGGTTCTAAAAAGTTAGAATATATAGATCTTTTCTTAAAAAAACTTGAAGAGAAGAATATTAAAGTTATAACCTTTAAAAGTGAACTTTATCCTAAATTGCTTTTAGAAACACCATCTTTTCCAATAGTTTTATATTGTAAAGGTGATTTAAGTCTGTTAAATACCGATTGTTTAGGCGTTGTTGGAACAAGAAGAGCCACTCGTTATGGATTAGATTCCACCAAAAGGCTTGTTAGAGAGATTGCTTTAGAAGGTGTAACAATAGTTAGCGGATTAGCTGATGGAATTGATAAAGTTGCTCACGAATCAGCTTTAGATGTTGGCGGAAAAACAATTGCGGTTTTACCAAATGGTTTTGATAACATCTATCCAAAATCTAACCAAAAACTTGCAGATGAAATAGCGAAAAAAGGCTTGCTTATTTCTGAATATAAGCCAAAAGAGAAAACATTGAAATACCATTTCCCAGTTAGAAATAGAATTATAGCTGGAATATCTAAGGCAGTGTTTGTTGTGGAAGCACCATTAAAAAGTGGAGCGTTGATAACTTCAAATTATGCGTTAGAATTTAATAGAGAAATATTTGCCTTGCCGGGAAGATTTGGGGATATTTATAGCGAAGGCTGTAATAGTTTAATTCACGATTGTCAAGGCTCAATTGTGCTTGGTTCGGAAACTATTTTGGATTTTTTTGGTAAAAAGAAAGGTCTTCAAGAAAATTTGCAACAATTAGACTTGAATATAGATGAACTTAAGGTATATAATGTTTTAAGACCATCAGAAAAGCATTTTCAAGAAATATTAGTTGAAACAGGCTTTGAGATAAAAAAATTGAATTCAATTTTATTGCAAATGGAAATAAAAGGATTAATTACCAGATTACCAGGTAATTGTTACAAGATATAAGAAGGAGCGTATATGAATTTAGTTATTATAGAAGGTGTTGGTAAAAAAGATACCATTAAAAAATATTTAGGTTCGGATTTCGAAGTAGTTGCCACAAAAGGTCATGTTCGAGATTTGCCTGAAAAATCTTTAGGAATAAATGTAATTGAAAATTTTAAACCGCAGTATGAAATAATGCCAGATAAAGTCGATATTGTTAAAATGCTAAAACAAAAACAACAAAAGGCGGATAAAATATACCTTGCAACCGACCCAGATAGAGAGGGAGAAGCAATTAGTTGGCATTTATGTAATATCCTTGGATTAGATGAAAATTCACCAGTTCGAATTGAATTTAATGAAATTAGTAAAACAGCCGTAACAAAGGCGTTAACTTGTCCAAGAGGTATTAACCATAACTTAGTTGATGCTCAACAGGCAAGAAGAGTTTTGGATAGATTGGTGGGTTATAAAATATCTCCAATTCTTTGTAAAAAGATTCAACCAAGATTAAGTGCTGGTAGAGTTCAAAGTGTTGCATTAAAATTGATAGTTGATAGAGAAATTGAAATACAAAATTTCGTTTCTGAAGAATATTGGACATTGATTGCAAACCTATTTAAAGATTCTGTGAAAGATTTATTTAAAAGCAGTTTAGCAAAGATTGATGGTAAAAAATCTAAGATTTCTAATAAAGAACAAATGGATGAAATTTTAGAGAACATAAAGCAAGGAAAGTTTGTTGTTAAAGATGTTAATAAGAGTTTAACAAAACAACACCCAACTGCACCTTATACCACAAGTACTATGCAACAAGATGCTTTAAATAAATTAGGTATGAACTTAAAAAAGACAAGTTCTTGTGCGCAAGAATTGTATGAAGGTGTTACTATCGGTGATGAAGGAAAAGTGGCGCTTATAACTTATATAAGAACAGACTCTGTAAGAGTATCTCCTGATGCTATGAAAATGGCAAAAGATTATATTTTGGAAAACTTTGGTGAAAAGTATTTACCATCAACTCCAAATGTTTATAAAGTTAAAAAATCTGCTCAAGATGCCCACGAAGCTATAAGACCAATTTCTTTAGCAAGAACTCCAGAATCTGTAAAACCATATTTATCTCCAGAGAATTATAAACTTTATAATATGATTTATAATAAATTCTTAGCAAGTCAGATGGCGGAAGCCACATTTGATTCTGTTGTTGCGGTTATTGAAAATGGTAAATATGAATTTAGAGCCTCTGGTAAAACCCCTATTTTTGATGGATTCTTAAAAGTATATAATTCATTGAAAAAGAAGGAGAAAGAGGAAGAAGCGGATAATGAAGAGAATGATGGCGAAAATTCAAAGTTGCCAGTTTTGAATATTGGCGATGTTTTGAATTTGGATTCATTGCTTCCAACTCAAAAATTTACAAAACCTCCAGCAAGATATTCTGAAGCCACATTGGTAAAAGAAATGGAAGAAAAAGGTATTGGTCGTCCAGCCACATACACCCCAACAATCTTGGTTTTGGCAAATAGAAAATATACAGAGAAAGATGGTAAGTTCTTAAAGCCAACTGAACTTGCATTTAAAGTTATTGAATTGTTAAATGCTCATTTTAGTGAGATTATGAATGTTCAATTTACCGCTCAGATGGAAGATAAACTAGATGATGTGGCTAATAATGGCGTTGAATGGCAACAAATTATTAAAGATTTCTATGCCACATTCTCTAAAGAATTAGCAGGTGCTGATAGAAGCAGTGTAACATATAAAGAGCCACCAAAAGAAACGGATATTGTATGTGAAAAATGTGGTCATAAAATGGTAATTAGAACTGGAAGATTTGGCGAATTTCTAGCTTGTAGTAATTTCCCAGTTTGCAAAAATATTCAATCAATAAATAAAACATTAGGCAAATGCCCAAAATGTGCTGATGGAAAAGTTTGCGAAAAACATAGTAAAACTGGTAAACTTTTCTATGGCTGTACAAACTATCCAAATTGTGATTTCGTTTCTTGGGAAATTCCAGTTGAAGGCAGAAAATGCCCGAAATGTAATTCTTATCTAACAGAAAAAACAATCTATGGTAGCATAAGAGAAAAATGTAGTAATCCAGAATGTGATTATACAAAAACTTATAACAAGGAAAAAGAAAACTAGATGGAAGTAAATATCATTGGTGCTGGTTTAGCGGGTTCCGAAGCCAGTTATCAATTGCTAAAAAGAGGCTTTAAGGTTAATCTTTATGAGATGAAACCTATAAAGTTCTCTGAAGCACATAAGAATCCAAATTTTGCAGAACTCGTTTGTTCGAATAGTTTAAAAGGTAGTGATGTAACAACTGCTGGAGGATTGTTAAAGGAAGAATTAAGAATGCTTGATTCTCTTTTAATTAAATGCGCTGATGAATGTGCAGTTCCAGCAGGTTCAGCACTTGCTGTTGATAGAGAAAAGTTTAGTGAACTCGTTACAAATAAATTAAAGGAATTTGATAATTTAAATATAATCTATGGCGAAGTGGAAAAATTAGATTTATCTAAACCTTTAATTATTGCCACTGGTCCGCTAACCTCGGAAGCATTATCTAAAGAAATTGGCGAATTAATCGGGAATTCATATCTATATTTCTTTGATGCAATTGCTCCAATTGTTTCGTATGATTCAATTGATTTCAACACCGCATTTTTTCAAGATAGATATGGCAAAGGTGAACCTGATTATATAAACTGCCCAATGAATAAAGAGGAATACCTAAATTTCTATAACGAGCTAATTAAAGGCGAAATTGTTCAATTGAAGGATTTTGAAAATAGCAAGGTTTTTGAAGGTTGTATGCCAGTTGAAGTATTGGCTAAAAGAGGTGTTGATGCACTTAGGTTTGGGCCTTTAAAACCAGTTGGCTTAGTTGATAAAAATGGCAAGATGCCTTATGCTGTGGTTCAACTTAGAAAAGAAACAAAAAATAACGATTTCTATAATATGGTTGGATTTCAAACAAACTTGCTATTTAAAGAACAAAAGCGTATTTTCTCGTTAATTCCAGCACTTAAGAATGTTGAGTTTTTAAGGTATGGCACAATGCATAGAAACACATATATTAATGCTCCAACTTGTTTAAATAAAGATTTTAGTTTGAAAAATCACAAAAACATCTTCTTTGCTGGTCAAATTAGCGGAGTTGAGGGCTATGTGGAAAGTATTATGAGTGGTTTAGTTTGCGGAATTAATATGAGTAGAGTCTTAAACGGTCTTGAAACAGTTGATTTTTCAAATACAAATATGATTGGTGGTATAACTTCATATTTCCAAACTGCAAGAGCAGAAAATTTCCAACCAATTAGTGCTAATATGGGTTTATTATCGCATTTAGCTATAAAAACTAAGAATAAACAAGAAAAATATGCTAAACTTTCTAAAGACTCTTTAGAAAACTTAAAAAATATAATTGATTTTTATAAAATTATGATATAATAACTTATTAATTATATGAAGGAGAAATTATGAGATTTGATGGAACTACAATAGTTGCTGTAAAAAGAGATGGAAAAACTGCAATCGCTGGTGATGGACAAATCACAATGGGCGAATCGGTTATTTTCAAAGGCAACGCTATTAAAGTTAGAAGAATATTTAATGATAAAGTTGTAATTGGATTTGCAGGTACTGTTTCAGATGCATTTAGTTTATCTGCTAGATTTGAAGAATTGCTTCAAAAATTTAGTGGTAACTTAATGAGAAGTGCAGTTGAACTCGCAATTGGTTTCAGAGATGATAAATATATGAGAAAATTAGAAGCATTAATGATAGTTGCAGATTCAAAGCAAATGTTTATTATTTCAGGTACTGGTGAAGTTATCGAACCGGAACACGGAGTTTGTGCTATTGGTAGTGGTGGAAACTATGCGTTTGCTGCCGCAACTGCTTTAATGGAAAATACAGAATTATCTGCAAAAGAAATAGCAATGAAAAGTATTAAAATTGCTGGTAGAATTTGTGTATTTACAAACGACCATATCACTTGTGAGGAGGTTTAATTATGAATTTGTCACCAAAAGAAATAGTAAATGAGTTAGATAAATATATAATTGGTCAATCAAAAGCTAAAAGAGCTGTTGCAATTGCGCTTAGAAATAGATATAGAAGAAGTCAACTTCCTAAAGAACTTAGAGATGAGGTAACCCCTAAAAATATTATTATGCAAGGACCAACAGGTGTTGGTAAAACCGAAATTGCTAGAAGGCTTGCTAAGTTAGTTAAAGCACCTTTTGTTAAAGTTGAAGCAACTAAATATACAGAAGTTGGTTATGTTGGTAGAGATTGCGAAAGTATGATAAGAGATTTAGTTGATGTTTCTGTAAGGCTTGTAAAAGAAGAAAAGAAACACGAAGTTGAAGAAAAAGCAACTATTAATACTGAGCAAAAACTTGTTGAAATCTTATATCCAATTAAAAGACAAGCAGAACCAGAAAAAGATGCTGAAGTTTTAAGAACTGAAATTTTAGAGAATATAAAATCTGGAAAACTTGATGATGAATTAATTGAAATTAATGTTTCTGAAGCTCCAAAGCCTATTGGTATTATGCCGGGTATGGGCGGAGATATGGATTTTGGAAATGTTATTGGAAGCATATTCCCAAAAGTTAGTAGAAGAAAGAAAGTGCCTCTTAAAAAAGCCAAAGAAATGATGATTCAAGAAGAAATGGATAAACTTATTGATGATGATAATGTTAATGCCGAGGCTATTAGAAGAGCAGAACAAGAAGGAATTATCTTTATTGATGAAATAGATAAAATTGCTGGAAAAAGTTCTCAAAAAGGTCCAGATGTTAGCAGAGAAGGGGTTCAAAGAGATATTTTACCATTGGTTGAAGGTTCAACTGTAACCACTAAATATGGTACAATTAAAACAGATTATATTTTGTTTATTGCAGCTGGTGCGTTCCATATTAGTAAAATTGAAGATTTGATTCCAGAATTTCAAGGAAGATTTCCAATCAGAGTTGAATTGGATAGCTTAGATGCAGATGATTTCTATAAAATTTTAACTCAACCTAAGAATGCTTTAACATTGCAGTATTCAGAGCTTTTGAAGGTTGATAATATAAATTTAATCTTTAAAGAAGATGCTTTGAGAGATATTTCAGAATTATCTCAAAAAGAAAATGAAACAAATGAAAATATTGGTGCTAGAAGATTACATTCTATTTTGGAAGCGTTGCTAGAAGATATTTCATTTAATGCAGGTGGAAATAACCCTATGACAGATGTTGTTATAGATAGAAATTATGTAAAAAATATTTTTAAAGATACAGAGAAAAAATACGATTTATCTAAATATATAATTTAGTTATGGAAAAAGAGATATTAAAAGAAGAAAAAGAATACTTGAATTTAACAAAAGAAACAATATTAGCAAGAATAGATAATGCTAGTGTTGTTTCTTCTGAACTTAATAAAAGTTTTAATCAAGATAATGAAAATTACCTAAAAGAAATGCGTTCAATGAATTTGAACGATATGAAAGATGATGTTGAATTTGAGTTGGATTTCCAACAAAGAAATTTAACTAATATGACCAACGCTATAAATGAGAATGATAGATTAATTCAAACATATAAGAATATGTTAGATAATCCATATTTTTCAAGAATAGATGTTAAGATTGATGAAGCACCAGAAAAGTATTATATTGGTGTTCATAGTCTTATGGATAACAATAATAATTTTATGATTATCGATTGGAGATCTCCAATCGCAGGCCTTTTTTATGATTATGAAGTTGGTCCAGCAGAGATAAAAACTAGCGAGGTAAAAACTCCTTGTACATTGCTTAATAAAAGGCAATATAAAATTGAAAATGGTAATTTAGAATATTATTTTGATACAAATATTGTAATAGATGATGAAATGCTTAAAAACGCTTTAGCAAAAAGCAGTAATACCAAGATGAAAACTATTGTTCAAACTATTCAAAAAGAGCAAAACGAGATAATCCGTTGTAATGAAAATCAATCAATATTGGTTCAAGGTATTGCAGGTTCTGGTAAAACAGCTATCGCACTTCATAGAATTGCGTATTTGTTATATAAAATGAAGAACCAAGTTACAAGCGATAATATAGCGATGCTTTCGCCGAATAACGCTTTTTCAACATATATTTCTTCCGTTCTTCCAGATTTAGCCGAAGATGATATTAGAAAATATCAGCTTGATTATATTTTGAAAAGTGAATTAAAACAATTTGCTATTGTTGAAGAAAAATATGAACAAGTTGAAAGAATTTTAAAAACTGATACAGAAGAATATAAATATAAAACATCTTATGAATACTTGCAGAAATTAAAAGAATTTTGCGAAGAAAATATTACAAATAAATTCGATTGCCAAGATTTTGATTATATGGGCTTAAGCTTTAATGGCAATGTTATAAATAATTTATATTATAAATCCTATGCTGGAAAAGATGTTTTCACAAGAATTTGCTGGATTTGTGAGCATTTAATTAGCGAATATTTCTATAGAGTTACAAATCATTTTAAACTAAAAACAATTAAGCAGGAATTGTTTAATAGGCTTTATAGTATGATTAAAACTAAAAATTGTGTAAAACTTTATATGCAGTTTTTAAATTCAATCGGAAGAGAACTAACTTTAGTTAATAAAAAAGTAAAGAATGAAGATGCTTATGCAATGTTTTATATTCGAACCCAAGTTTATGGTGCTAAGAAATTTAGCAATATAAAGCATTTAGTTATAGATGAAATTCAAGATTATTCACCAGTTCAATTAGCAATAATTTCTGAGATGTTTAGTTGTCCTAAAACAATGCTTGGAGATTTTAGACAAAGTTTGGTTGTTAAGAATTTTGCAAGTGTTGTTAAAGAATATAAAGAAATTTTCAATGAAGAGCTTGCAACAATCGTTTTAAATAAAACATACAGACCAACAGTTGAAATTGCTGATATGTTTAATTTTGTTGGTAATGTTGTTGGTACAGATGTTGTTAGTCGTCACGGTGATATGCCGGATTACTTTGTTGTTGATTTAAACGCAATGCCAAATTTTGTTGTTGCACAAGTTAAAAAATTGCAAGAAAAATATAAAAGTGTTGCAATTATTACAAAAACCACTTTACAAGCCCAACAACTTTATTCTAAAATAAGTGGTAAGTTAGATATTCAATTGATAGATGATAGTAAAGATGAATATAGTAATTCAATTTGCTTGCTTTCAGCGTTTAGTAGTAAGGGTATGGAATTTGATGCTGTGATTGTATATGATACATCAGAAAGTAATTATAGTAATGAAACAGACTTAAACTTATTATATATAGCATTATCAAGAGCATTGCATAAAGTTGAATGTATAACATCTAAAAAGCTAAATAAAAAATTAGATGAATATTTCAAACATTTCAAGAAGGGAGAATAGATATGATAAATATTCCTAAAGGTACAAAAGATATATTACCAAGCGAGAGTTATAAATGGCATAAAGTTAAAGAAGTTATAAAAGAACTTTCTAAAAGATATAATCTAAAAGAAATAAGTACGCCTATATTTGAGCATACAGAACTTTTTGTACGCGGTGTGGGAGAGAGTAGTGATATAGTTAATAAAGAAATGTACACTTTCCTAGATAAAGGCGAGAGAAGTATAACTCTAAAACCAGAGGGAACATCCCCAGCGGTAAGAAGCTTTATTGAGAACGGTTTATTTAATGATACTCTTCCATTGAAAATGTTTTATATAACTCCTTGCTTTAGATATGAAAGACCTCAAGCTGGTAGGCTTAGACAACATACTCAATTTGGTGTTGAAATATTTGGTTCGGATAGTGTTCTAGCAGATTTTGAAGCAATTTCTATTATGCACGATTTTTATAATATGATGGGAATAGACCCAACATTTAAGATTAACAACTTGGGTTGTAAAGAATGTAATGCAGAATATAAAAGAAGATTAAAAGAATATATCGGCTCAAAATTAGATAAGTTTTGTGGTGATTGCAATAGAAGATATAATCAAAATCCTTTAAGAGTTTTGGATTGTAAAGTTGAGAGTTGTAAAAAAGAATTAATTGATGCACCAAAGATTTCAGATTGTTATTGTGATGATTGTAAATCTAAAGTAAATCAATTAAAGGCACTACTAGATACTGCTGGAATTAAATATGTGATAGATAATAATCTTGTTAGGGGATTAGATTATTATACTGGTACAGTGTTTGAAGTTGTTGATATAGATAAAGAATTAGGACAAAACGCACTTGGTGGTGGCGGAAGATATAATAACTTAGTTGAAGAACTTGGTGGAAAGAGCACTCCAGTTGTGGGCTTTGGAATAGGAATTGAAAGATTGCTATTACACCTAGAAAATAAGGGTATTAAAATAGAAAACCCAGAAAAAGTTGATATTTATGTTGCCTCAATGACCGAAAATAAACCATATATATTAAATGTTGTACAAAAACTAAGAAAACTAGGTTTAGGTGTTGAAACAGACTTGATGGGTAGAAGCGTTAAGGCACAATTTAAATATGCTGATAAGCTAAATGTTAGGTATGTTATAACAATTGGTGATAATGAAGTTGAAAATAATTCTGTGGCAATAAAAGATATGCAAACTTCAAATCAAGAAATATTAAGTTTAGATGAATTATTTAAAAGGTTTAAATAAATGTTTAGAAGAACAGAATTATTAATTGGAGAAAATAATTTAGATAAAATAAAAAATTCAAATATTTTGGTTGTTGGTGTTGGTGGAGTTGGTGGATATGTTTGTGAATTTTTAGTAAGAACTGGCGTTCAAAACCTAACTATAATAGATTTTGATAATGTTGAGTTATCTAATAAAAATAGGCAAATTATTGCATTAGATTCAACTCTAGGCAAACCAAAAGTTAAAGCTTTAGAGGCAAGATTGAAAGATATAAATGAAAATCTAAATATTAATTCAATTGATGAAAGATTTAATGAAGAATTATTATTAAAGATAGATTTAACAAAGTTTGATTATGTTGTTGATGCTATTGATGATGTTAAAAACAAGGTTTTGCTTATAAAAGAATGTTTTAATAAAAACATTTTTATAATTAGCGCAATGGGTGCTGGAAATAGATTTGATATTCCTAATTTTAAAGTTGCAGATATATTTAAAACATATAATGATGGTTTGGCAAAGGTTTTAAGGAAAAAACTTAAAGATGAAGGTGTTACAAAGCATAAAGTTGTATTTAGTGAATCAAAACCAGCTAAAATAGATAGAGCTGTTGGAAGTGTTGCATATTATCCGCCAGCGAGTGCAAGTGTTTTAGTGGCATATATTATAAATGATATTATTTCTAAATAATATTTTGCATTTTAAAATTAAAATTGTATAATCTATAAGTAAGTTCTTTATTTTAAGGAGATATTATGGAAGAATTAGAAATAAACGAGAAAAATTTTAAAGATGAAGTTTTATCAAAAGAGAAATTTGTATTGCTAGAATTTTTCGGAACTTGGTGTATGCCTTGTAAAATGGAATCTAAAATTTTAGATAAAGTTGAAGAAGAACATAAAGATGTTAGAGTTGTTAGATTGGATATTGATAAAAATATGAATTTAGCAAAGGAATATGGAGTTATGACTGTTCCAACAATGTTATTCTTTAAAGATGAATTTGAATGTGAAAAAACCGTTGGTTTTAGACAGTTCAATCAAATAAACGAAATTATAAATAAATATAAAGATTAATTTTAAGATTAGATTTCATATTAAATAAAATATCTCTAGGGCTTATTCTTAGAGATTTTTTATTGCAATATATGAAAATTAAAAATTTCAAAATAAGAAATTTATTAAACTTAACGGAATTACATTGCAAAAATAACGGCAATATGATATACTTTCGTTGAGTATAATGGTAAAATATTATTTGGAGGAAAATCTTATGGCAAATGCTGAAATGAATAGAAAGGCAAGAGGTAAAGTTGTTTTTGATAATAACATAATTTTATCTATTATTAATCTTGCAACAAAAGAAATCGCTGGTGTAAGTTCAATTGTTACTAATTATGGTTCAATGTTTGATAGATTGTTTGATAAAAACTATTCAGATGGCGTTAGGCTTAGTTATGTTAAAGAAAAAGTAGTGGTTGATGTTTATATTAATGTTTACTTTGGATATAGCGTTTCAGAAATTGCTTATAAAGTTCAAGAAAATATAAAGAATTCGCTTGCATCTATGGTGGAAATGAATATAGATAAGGTTAATGTACATGTTTTAGGTGTAGATTTTCCAAACGAACAAGATTTTTAAGAGATTAGAAAAGAGAGAAAAAAATGAGTAGAAGAATTGCAAGAGAATACCTTTTTAAGATGGTTTTTGAAACTTTATTTGTTGAGCCTAGTGAAACAACATCTTATGAAGATTTTTTGAAGAATGAAGAATTAGATGAAGAAAATAAAAACTTTGTTAAAGATAATTTTTCTTCAATTTTGAAAAATAAAGAAGAATTAATGGATATTTTAAAATCCACTTTAACAGATAATTTCTCAATTGATAGAATATTTAAAGTTGATATGGCTATTTTGTTAGTTGCTTTAAATGAAATTAAATATTATAAACAAACACCTGTAAAGGTAATTGTAAATGAGGCGATTGATATTAGTAAAAAATATTCAACCGAAAAGAGTTACTCCTTTATAAATGGAGTTTTAGCAAAATATATAAAAGATAATAATATAGAATAATATGGAAGAAAACTATATCTCAGTATCACAAATTAATAATTATATTAAAAACATTTTTGAAGCGGAAGTTCTGCTTCAAAATATTTGTGTGTATGGAGAAGTTGGAAGCTTTAAAATCTCTAATGGTATAGCATATTTTAATATCCAAGATACATCGGGGCTTTTATCCTGCGTTTTGTTTAATGCTAATAAATTTGAAACGCCTAATGTTGGAGATATGGTCTTGGTTAAGGGTTCAGTTAGTTATTATGCAAAAGGTGGCAAACTATCCTTCAATGCTTATTCTATAGAACCTTATGGTAAAGGAATGCTTTATGAAGCGTTTTTAAAACTAAAGGCAAAACTTGAAGAAAAGGGCTATTTTGATTTGGCTCATAAAAAACCACTTCCCGAAAGGGTAAAAAGAATAGGAGTTGTTAGTAGTTCTACCGGTGCAGTTATTCAAGATATAATTGATGTTACAAGAAGAAGAAACGATAGCATTGATATAGTTCTATATCCTGTTAAAGTGCAAGGTCTTGGTGCTGAAAATCAAATAGCTGAGGGGATTAATTTCTTTAGCAACTATGAAAATATTGATGTGATAATTGTGGCAAGAGGTGGTGGCAGTATGGAGGATTTACAGCCATTCAATACCGAAATTGTGGCAGATGCAACATATAATTGCAATAAACCTCTAATTAGTGCAGTTGGCCACGAAACAGATTTTACAATTATAGATTTTGTTGCTGATTTAAGAGCTCCAACACCATCTGCTGGTGCAGAATTAGCAGCTTGGAGAAAAGATATCGAACTTGGAAAAATTCTTAACTTTGCTGATGATTTAGAAAAATCAATAGAAAAGAAGATGGATAAAAGACTAAGCGACTTAAATATCTATAATAAGAGTTTGATTTATAATATTACAGCATCTGTTTCAACAATTGTGGGTAAACTTGAAACGCTTAATAGTAAGTTATTTACACTAATTGATAATAAGTTAATGAGAGCAGAAAATGAAGTTTCAAAGATTGAAACTCATCTTGTAAAATTAAATCCAAAAACATTGGCAAGCAAGGGCTATATTAAGGTTTCAAAGGCTGGAAAAGTAATAAAAACCGCAAGTGAATTAAGTTTAGAAGATAATGTTGTTATGAACTTTATAGATGGAAATGTGCAAGCTCAAGTTATTAAAAAAGAAACTAAGAAGGTAGAATAAATGAATATTGATGATAAATTAAAAAATTTAAAAGATATAACTGAAAAAATCGAAGATGAAACTATTTCTTTAGATGAAAGCCTAAGGCTTTTTAATGAAGGCGTAGAACTTGTTAAAGATTGCTATAAATCTTTAAATGAGGCAAAAGGCAAAGTTACAGTTCTAAAGAAAGAAGTTGAAGAATTAAAAGAAATTCAGTTTGATTAAAAGGATAAATTATGAAAATTTCAAAAATGTTTTTTAAAACTTATAGAGAGAATCCTGCTGATGCTGAAATTAATAGTCATAAATTACTAGTTAGAGCAGGTTATATAAAGAAACAAGCAGCAGGAATATATGTATTTTTGCCTTTAGGAATTAGAGCATTGCATAAATTAACTGATGTAATTAGAGAAGAAATGGATAAAGCTGGTGCTTGCGAAACAATAATGAGTAGCCTTCTTCCAATAGAAGTTTATGCTAGCCGTGCAGAACATTTCGGCGCTAGTATGTTTAGGTTAACAGATAGAACTGGTAAAGAAATGTGCTTAGGTCCATCTCACGAAGAGATTTTTGCAGGTGTGGTTAAAGATGCAATCACTAGTTATAAGCAACTACCTGTAACTTTATATCAAATCCAAACAAAATTCAGAGATGAAGTTAGGTCAAGATTTGGATTAATGAGATGTAAAGAATTTTTAATGAAAGATGCTTATTCTTATGATAAAGATTTGGCTGGATTGGATAAATCTTATAACACAATGAAAGAAGCATATATCAAAATCTTTAATAGACTAGGACTTGATTTTGTTATCGTCGATGCAGATAATGGTACAATGGGTGGAGATGCTAGCCAAGAATTTATGGTTAAATCTAATATCGGTGAAGATGAGATTATAATCTGTAATAATTGTGGCTACTCTGCAAACACAGAAAAAGCTGAATGTAAAGAGGTTATTAATCCAGTAAAACCATCTGGTAAAGCTATGAAAAAAGACCATACCCCAAATGAAAAAACTATTGCAGATTTAGCTAAGTTCTTTAATAAAAAAGAAAACGAATTTTTAAAAGCTGTTGTTTATTCGTATGATAAAGGTGTTGCAGTTGCATTAGTTCCGGGTGATAGAGAAGTTGAAGATGTTAAGCTTGGTCACGCTCTTGGTAATACCATTAAATTGGAATTGGCAAGCCATCAAGAAATTGAATCAATTGGTAGCGTTGCAGGATTTGTTGGTGCTATTGGATTGAAGAATTGCGTGGTTGTAGCAGATGAAAGTGTTAAAAATATGTCAGACTTTATTATAGGTGCAAATGAAAAAGATTATCATTATGATAATGTTAATTTAAGTGATTTGCATATTGATAAGTTTGCTGATATTAAAAAAGTTGTTGAGGGAGATTTATGCTCACATTGTGGTAATAAATTATCTTCAATTAGAGGAATTGAAGTTGGACATATTTTCAAACAAGAAACAAAATATAGCAAGATGCTTGATGTTAAATTCTTAGATGAAAACGGTAAGAGCCAATATATGCAAACTGGTTCTTATGGTATTGGGGTTACAAGAACATTAAGTGCTATGGTTGAACAATTCAGCGATGATAAGGGAATAATTCTTCCAGAGGAAATCGCACCATATAGAGTTTATATTATAATTGTTAATTCAAAAGATGAAACACAAAAAGCTTTAGCTGAAGAAATTCATAACACATTAGAAGCTAAAGGTGTTGAAGTGTTGTTAGATGATAGAAGCGAACAAATCGGTGTTAAATTAACCGATGCAGAACTTATTGGTGTTCCACATATAGTTATTGTTGGTAGAGATGCTAAAGATGGCAAAGTGGAATATATTGAAAGAAAATCTTTAAATAAAGAAATGTTTTCAAAAGAAGAAATCTTAAATAAGTTTTAATCTTTTTAATTAATATAAAATAAGTTAAACACTATTAAAACAATGAATAATTATTAATTTTAATAGTGTTTTTCTTATCTAAAAATATAAAAATTCTTTTAAATAAAGGCAAAATATAGAAAATGTATAATTATAAAAATTTTTATGAATAATTATTCAAAATGGCTTGCATAAAGAAAATTTATATTGTATAATTATAAATACTTACAGATAGAAAAAATACAAACTAGGAGTTTTTTAAGATGGCTCGTAATTCAAGGCAATCAAAAATTTTAGAAATAATATCTCAAAATGAAATTGAAACACAAGAAGAATTAGTTGATGCTTTAAGAGAGGCGAAGTTTGATGTAACTCAAGCCACAATTTCAAGAGATATTAAAGAATTAGGTTTAATAAAAATCTTATCTGATTCAAAAAAATATAAATATGCTATAGTTTCATCATCTGTCCAAACAATTTCCAATAAGAATTTAGCTATCTTAAAAGAGTGCGTTATATCATTGAAAACAGCAATGAATTTATTGGTTGTAAAAGTTATGAAGGGAACTGCAAGTTATGTTTCTTCATTAATAGACCAATTAGGAATCGCTCAAATTCTTGGTTGTACATATGGTGATGATACAGTGATGATAATTACTAACGATTTGGAAGATTCTTATTCAGTTAAGGAAAAACTTTCGGGAATTATTGCAAAATAGTAAGCAGGGTTAAATCCCTGTTTTTTGTTTGTTTTATAGAATAAATGTACTAATTCCGTTTGAGATTTTGTATTTATTTGGTATAATTTATTGAAGGTATAAATGTATGATAAAAACTCTAAAGATTAAAAATATTGCATTGATTGATGAAGTTAAAATTGAATTTGGAAATGGTTTTAATATTCTTACAGGTGAAACAGGTGCAGGAAAATCTATAATCATAGATTCTTTAAACTTTTTGCTTGGAGCAAAAGCCGATAAATCTTTAATTAAAGATGGAACAGATATGGCTTTTGTTGAAGGAGTTTTTGAAATTGATGAATTAAATTCGGATTTAATTGAGTTATTTAAAGAATTTGATTTAGATATAGAGAATATTGTAAAACTATCAAGAAAAATGAGTAGAGATAATAAAAATGAATGTAGAATTAATAATGAGATTTTTACATTATCTTCTTATAAAAAACTAACTGCATTTTTAGTTGATATTTTTGGTCAACACGATAATTTTATTTTGTTAGATAATAAAAATCATTTAGCATTTTTAGATTCTTTTTGTGGTAAATCATTAACGCCTCATAAGGTTAAATTGGTGAGTAGTTTAAAATCCTTAAAAGATATTGATGCTTCTCTAAAAGAGCTTGGAGGGCTGGGTGAGAACCGTGAAAAGGAGATAGAATTAATTAAGTTTGAAATTGAGCAGATTGAAAAAGCAAATTTGAAGTCTGGCGAGGAAGAAGAATTGGCAGATAAGAAAAAACTAATTTTAAATAGTGAAAAAATATTTGATGCCATAAAAGAAGCTAATTCAAATCTGCAATATAATGTAAGTTTAGAAAACTATATAAAATGTGCTATAAATGGTCTAAATTCCGTAAAAAATATAGATGATGACCTTAATTCATTTGTAGAAAGACTTCAAAATTTAAGGTATGAAATTATTGATATTTGTGATGATTTAAAGGAAAAAGAAAAAAGCTTAGATTTTAGTGAAGATGAATTAAATAAAATTGAAGATAGGTTAGATTTTATAAGAGATTTAAAGCGTAAGTATGGGAATTCAATTGAAGATATTTTTGCTTATTTAGAAAAATCTAAAGCAAGGCTCGTTAAATTGGAAAATTCTGAAGCTGAATTAAATAAATTGTCTGTAGAAAGGGAAAATATCATAAAGACAATCTTAGATATTTGTAAAGATATTCAAAAAATAAGAAAAGAAAAAGCTATTGCATTTGAAAAAGCCATTTTATCTGAATTGAAAGATTTAGGAATGAAGAGTGCAAGTTTTAAAATAGATTTTAAGAACGATTTATCTGAAGAAAATATAGAAAAATTGGTAAATTCAAATGGTGCTGATGAAATTGAATTTTTCTTTAGTGCAAACTTAGGTGAACCAGTTAAACCAATGCAAAAAATCATTTCTGGTGGTGAATTAAGTAGATTTTCATTGGCGTTGAAATGTGTTGCAAATAATATGGATAGTTTTAAAACTTTTGTATTTGATGAGATAGATACTGGTATTGGTGGAGCTGTAGGTTCGGTTGTAGCAAAGAAAATCTCACAAATTTCAAAACATAATCAAGTTTTATGTATAACTCACTTAGCACAGATTGCATCTTTTGCAGATAATCACTATAAAGTTTTGAAATTTGAAAAAGATGATAAAACCTATACAAGCCTTCAATTACTAAATTATGATGAAAAAATAGCTGAAATCACAAGAATGATTGGTATTATGGATAATGCTGATTATGCAAAATTACACGCAACAAAATTAATTGAAGAAAGCGAAAATTTTAAGAAAACTTTAATTGAAAATTAAATTGAAAAGATTATAATATTCCGAATAATTTTTGATAAATTTATTGATACTAAAAATATATAAGTTTTTAATATTTGACAAAATTTTTAAATTATAAAGGAGATTAAATATGCAATTAGGTAAATTAAAACATTTATTATTTATACTAATTGCAATTTTTTTTGTTTACTATTTTGTAAAATTTCCTTTTGATAAACTTAATAATCTAACAGATGGAGATATTCTAACAAAAGCTGAATTTGATTCATTAAAGTCAAATAATTTTATAGATAGTAATTTAATTGCCGATGTATTTAGTCCTGAAGCTGATGAAGAAATTAAAGAATATGTGGTGAAGTATAGGTTATTTAACTTAATAAATATCAAGAATTTAAAGGTTAAAGTCGTTGATAACTTGAATTATTACGCTGGTGGTGATTGCTTAGGTTTTAGTTTGAAAAGTCGTGGTGCAATAATTATTGGTGGTAATTATATCCTAACTAAAGAAGGTAAGAAAAATCCATTTAAAGATAGTGGTTTAAAAATTGGTGATATTATAACAAAATTAAATGATAAAGAGATTAATTGTAGTAATGATATAGTTAAATTTTTGGCGTTATATGATGGATTAAACGATGTAGATTGTGTTGTAATGCGAGAGAATGAATTGCAAACATATAAAATAAAGCCAGCATTAGATATTCAAACAAAATCATATAAATTGGGTGTTTGGGTTAAAGATACCACCTTAGGTGTTGGTACGCTTACATTTTTTAATGAAGAAACTTCAAGATTTGGTGCATTAGGTCACGCAGTGAGTATTGGTGATAATAAAAAAGGATATGAAATAAGTGATGGTTCAATATATGATTGTAGAGTAATTGGGGTAAAGGAAGGTGAAAGTGGTAAAGCAGGACAATTAATGGGTACATTTTCTGAATATCAAAAACCTCTAGGAAATGTTGATAAAAATTGCGAGTATGGTGTTTTTGGTAATTTAGAAGATGATGCAATATTGGATTTTATAGAGGAAAAATCACCAATTGAAGTTGGTGGAAAAGCCACAGTAAAACCAGGTAAAGCAAAGATATTATCGTGTATTGATGGTAAAAATATAAAAAGTTATGATATAGAGATAATAAAAACAAATTTTCAAAAAAATTCAAATGAAAAAAGTATGATTTTAAGAGTGATTGATACAGAGCTTTTAAAAAGAACTGGTGGAATTGTGCAAGGAATGAGTGGTAGCCCAATTATACAAAATGGTAAACTTGTTGGTGCTGTAACCCATGTATTTTTAAATGATGCAAGTAAAGGCTTTGGAATTTATATAGATTGGATGGTTAAACAATAGCTGATTTGAGGCTTAAAATGGCAATTTTACTTGAAATTTAATAAAGTTAACAAAAAATCAAAAAAATAAATAAAAATATTTGTAAACTCTTGACATTTTCTGTATTTTGATATAAAATACTCTCGGTTAAGAAACAAGTAGAAGTTCACTTCTCACCTAACGAAGCGAAAATAGATGCATTTGTTAGAGTAAAACATATTTTTGTTTTTGTGAGGAGTGGGTAATAATTTACTCACTTTTTCTTTAAAAAAATTTGGAGGTAAACCACTATTAAAGAGTTATTAATTAACGAACAAATCACTGTAAGTCCAGTAAGATTAATTGGAAGTGATGGAACTCAACACGGAGTTGTTGAGCTAAAACAAGCTATGGAATTGGCAGAAAAAGAAGGTTATGATTTAGTATTACTTTCACCAAATGCCACTCCACCTGTATGCCGTGTAATGGATTATGGCAAACATCGTTTTGATATGGCTAAAAAAGAAAAAGAAGCCAAGAAAAAACAAAAAGTTGCAGAAGTTAAAGGTATGCAATTAAGTTTGAATATTGCAGAAAATGATATGCAATTCAAAGCCAAAAATGTTAGGAAATTTTTATTAAATGGCGATAAAGTAAAAGTTTCATTAAGAATGTTTGGTCGTCAACTTGCAAATCCTCAAATGGGTATGCCTATTATGGAAAAATTTTACGAAATGCTTAGTGATGTTTGTACAATTACCAGTAAACCTGAGTTGAATGGTAAGCAAATTATAATGGTGTTATCACCAAATACTACTAATAATAAAAATTAAAACTTTAAAGGAGAAAACATTATGCCTAAAATGAAAACAAACTCTAGTGCAAAAAAGAGATTTAAGTTAAAAAAATCTGGAGTTATTAAAAGAAATAAACAAAACCATCGCCATATCTTAACAAAGAAATCTCAAGATAGAAAAAGAGGCTTAAGAAAAGCTACTTATGTTAAGAAATCTGATGAAAAGAATATCAAGGCAATGCTTGGTGCTTAAAGGGAGAGAAAAGTATGAGAATTAAAAGAGCAGTTAACGCAGTTAAGAAAAGAAGAAAAACTTTAAGAGCAGCAAAAGGTTACTGGGGTTCAAGAAGCAAACTTTATAGAGTTGCAAAACAAGCCGTTATGAAGAGCGGACAATATGCTTATGTTGGTAGAAAATTAAGAAAGAGAGATTTCCGTCAACTTTGGATTGCAAGAATTAATGCTGGTTGCAGAATGAATAATATGTCTTATAGCCAATTTATGCATGGTCTAAAATTAGCTAACATTTCTTTAGATAGAAAAGTTTTAGCTGATATTGCAGCAACTGATGCAAATGCATTTACAAAACTTGTAGAACAATCAAAAGGTGCTATTGCAAACGCTAGATAGTTCTAAATTCTTTAATTTAGGAAACATTTATGATTATAGAAAGTAAAGATAATAAATTAATCAAATATGCCAAACAGATTCAAATAAAAAAATATTCGAGTCAGTTTGGCGAATGTTTTTTAGAGACAGAAAAAGTTGTATTTGATTGTTTAGATAAAAATATGGATATAACCCATATATTTGTTCTAAACTCAAGTTATGAAAAATACAAAAATAAATTAGAAAAATATAGTTCAAAAGTTTATCAAATTACAGGAAAAGTTGCAGATAATTTAAGCCAAACTGCAAGTGGTGCTGATATATTTGCTTGTGCAAAAATTCCAAATAGAAATGTTGATTTAAAATATAACACAGTTGTTTTGGAAGGATTGCAGGATCCAGCAAATATTGGAGCAATTATTAGGTCTGCATTGGCGTTTAACTTTAGGAATATAATTGCTATAAATAGCGTTTATCCTTATGTTAATAAAACAATTAGAAGCAGTATGACATATATATTTGATTGTAATTATAAAGAGATGACTTTTGATGAATTTAAAGATTTTAAATTGAAAAATGAGATAAATGTTGTAGTTGCAGATATGAATGGCGAAGATATTTCAAAAATAAATGAGTTTCCAAAGAATTTAGCATTAGTTATTGGAAATGAAGGCCAAGGCATTAGTGATAAAATGATGGATTTGGCTGATAAAGTTGTTTCTATTAATATGGAAAACGGTGTTGAAAGTTTGAATGCAAGTGTTTCTGCAAGTATTATAATGAATAAAATTAAGGAGAAAAATTATGTCAGGTCATAATAAATGGTCATCAATAAAGCATACAAAAGAAAAGAATGATGCTCAAAATGCCAAGATGTTTACAAAAATAGGTAGAGAAATTGCCGTTGCAGTAAAACTTGGCGGAGCAGACCCAAACAGTAATCCAAAACTTAAGAATTTGATTACAAAAGCAAAAAGTGTTAATATGCCTAATGATAACATTCAAAGAGTTATCAAAAAATCTTCTGGAGAACTTGGTGGAGTTAACTATGAAGAAATTACTTACGAGGGTTATGGTCCAGCAGGAAGTGCAATTATCGTTAATTGCTTAACAGATAATAAGAATAGAACCGCCAGTGATGTTAGACATAATTTTGATAGATTTGGTGGTAGTTTAGGTTCAACAAATTGCGTTTCTTATTTGTTTGCAAGAAAAGGATTGTTAATAGTTGAAAAAGGAATAGGCTTTAGTGATGATGATATAATGATGAATGCAATCGAAGCTGGTGCAGATGATGTGAATATCTTAGATGATTGCATTGAAATTTATACAACCACAGATGCTTTTGATTCTGTTAAAGAATATTTTGATAACCATAATATTCCAACAGTTTCAGCTTCTATTGATTTAATTCCATCTAGTTATATTACTCTTCCAGAAGATAAAATTAATTCATTTAATAAATTAATTGATGCGTTAAATGATAATGATGATGTTCAAGAAGTTTATCATAATGTTGATAATGCCGATGTTGAATAAAACAAATATTCTAAAAAGTAAATTATTCATTTGACTTAGTTGTTAAATAAATATAAACTAAATATGATAGGAAACTATCATATTTTTTTAAAGCGAGTTTAAATTGAGAATATTAGGAATAGACCCAGGACTAGCAATTGTTGGCTGGGGAGTTATAGATAAAGATAGAAACGGAATAAAAGTTGTTGATTATGGCGTTGTAACCACAGATAAAGATACACCATTTCCTTTAAGATTACAGCAAGTTTATAATGGTGTTAGTAGATTAATAGAAATGCATAAACCAGATGCCGTTGCAATGGAAGAGTTGTTTTTTAATACAAACACAACCACTGGTATCGCTGTTGCAGAAGCCAGAGGTGTGGCATTGTTAGCCGGTATTCATAAAACGGATAAATTATATGAATATACACCTTTGCAGATAAAACAAGCACTAACTGGATATGGAAGAGCGGATAAACAACAAGTTCAATATATGGTAAAAGCAATTTTGAATTTAAAAGCAATACCAAAGCCAGATGATGCAGCCGATGCTTTAGCTGTTGCTTTGTGTCACGCAGAAACAAGCCTTGTGCTTTCCGATACAATAATTAAATAGGAGTTTGATATGTACGCATATTTGAAAGGAATTATAGAAGAAAAAATGAATAACACAATTGTTTTAGAATCAAATGGAGTTGGTTATGAACTATATGCATCAACAAACTCTCTAGAACAATTACCTCCAGTTGGCGAAGTTGCCACAGTTTATACTTACTTACATGTAAGAGAAGATGCTTTTATTTTATTTGGATTTGCAACAAAACAAGAAAAAGAAGTATTTTTAAAATTAATATCTGTTTCAGGAGTTGGTGCAAAAACTGCTATTGCAATTTTATCTGGTATTTCACCACAAAACTTAATTAGTGCCGTAATGATTGGAGATGTAAAAACAATTGGTTCTATTAAAGGAATTGGCAAGAAAACAGCTGAAAGGATTATAGTTGAATTGAAAACATCTTTAGGTGCATTACAAGGTATTGCAAGTATTCCATTAATGGATTATATGAATGAAGCATCAACAAATGCTCAAGATGAAGCAATAGATGTTCTAACAGGAATGGGACTTAGCAAGATGGAAGCATTAAAGATTGTAACGCTTGTAGCAACAGCTGAGGATACAACCGAGAGGATTATAGAAAAAGCATTAAAAAATATGAATTAGGAGACCAATATGGAGTTAGAAGATGAAAGATTTATCACTAGCACAAAATCGCTAGATGAAACAGAAGTTGAAAACACTTTAAGACCTACATCTATGAATGATTATGTTGGTCAAGATAAGATAAAGAGGAATTTAGAAGTATATATTCAAGCCGCAAAGAAAAGAGGCGATGCATTAGACCATGTGCTTTTATATGGTCCACCGGGATTAGGTAAAACCACTCTAGCGCATATTATTGCTAATGAATTGGGTTCTAATATAAAGATAACAAGTGGACCAGCTATTGAAAAGGTGGCGGATTTGGCAAGTATTTTAACAAACTTAAACGAACACGATGTTTTGTTTATAGATGAAATTCATAGGCTTTCAAGAGCCGTTGAAGAGATATTATATCCAGCACTAGAAGATTATGCTTTAGATTTTATACTAGGCAAAGGTCCTAGTGCTAGAACAATGCGTTTAAAATTAAAACCATTCACGCTTATTGGTGCAACAACAAAAGCTGGTATGCTCACAGGACCATTAAGAGATAGATTTGGTGTTATTTGTAGATTGGAAATGTACTCAAATAAAGAACTTTCGGATATTATCACGCGTTCAGCTAAAATCCTTGATATGGAAATTGAACCAGATGCAAGCCTAGAATTAGCTAAACGAAGTCGTGGAACTCCAAGAATAGCAAATAGATTTTTAAAGAGAATTAGAGATTTTGCCGAGGTTCGAGGTGAAAGAACTATTTGTAAGGATACAGCCAAACTTGCTTTAGATAGGCTTGAGGTTGATGAACTTGGCTTGGATTATACCGATAGAAAAGTTTTATTAACATTAATAGATAAATTTCACGGAGGCCCTGCAGGATTAGAAACTCTTGCTGCAGCCACTGGTGAAGATGCAAATACAATTGAAGATGTTTATGAGCCATACCTATTGCAATTAGGTTTTATAGCTAGAACTCCAAGAGGAAGAGTTGCGCTTCCAAATGCATATAAACATTTTGATAGAAAATTGTCTGCACAAAAACAAGAATATTTAAAAATGTATATTGAAGAAGAAAATAATGATGAAAAATAAAGATATTTATGATATAAACACTTATGATTATGATTTACCTCAAGAATTGATAGCCCAAACTCCGGTTGAGCCAAGAGATAGTTCAAGATTGATGGTTTATGATAGAGCTAATAAAAAAATAGAACATAAGCATTTTTATGATATTGAAAACTATTTAAAAAAAGGCGATGTTTTAGTTATTAATAATACTCGTGTTATTCCTGCTAGATTAATTGGTGAAAAAGTTGAAACAAAAGCAAAAATTGAAGTATTACTTTTAAAAAGAATTAACCTAACAGACTGGGAAGCATTGTTAAAACCGGGAAAACGCGCAAAGAAAGGAACTATTATTAAATTTTCAGATGAATTATCACTTGAAGTTTTAGAAGAAACAGATTTTGGTGGTAAAATCGTTAGATTTATATTTGATGGAAAGTTTGAAGAAATTTTGGATAGAATTGGTATTATGCCTCTGCCTCCATATATTAAAGAAACATTAAAAGATAAATCAAGATATAATACAATTTATTCTAAGATTAATGGTAGTGCTGCAGCTCCAACTGCTGGGCTTCATTTCACAAAAGAATTATTAGAGCGTTTAAAAAATAAAGGTGTTATTATAACAGAAGTATTGTTACATGTTGGATTAGGTACTTTTAGGCCAGTTGATGAAAATAATATTAAAGACCATAAAATGCATAGCGAACATATAGAAGTTACAAAAGAAACTTGTGATATTGTAAACCAAGCAAAGAAAGAAGGTAGAAGAGTTATAGCAGTTGGAACTACAAGTATTAGAACCCTTGAGAGTTCGTGTGATGAAAATGGTTTGTTAGTGCCAACAAATAAAGAAACTAGCATATTTATCTATCCGGGATATAAGTTTAAGATTATAGATGGAATTATAACAAATTTCCATTTACCTAAAAGTACATTAATTATGTTGATTTCCACATTTGCTGGAATTGATGAAACTTTAAATTTATATAAGATAGCAGTAAAAGAAAAATATAGATTTTTTAGTTTTGGAGATGCAATGTTTTTATATTAATATTGTATTTTCTTTATAACTATGTTAAACTAGCCAAGTTAAAAGGATATTATGATGGAAAAATTTAGTTATGAAACAATAAAGGTTTGTAAACAATCTGGAGCAAGGATTGGTATATTGCATACACCACACGGTGATATTGAAACTCCAGTTTTTATGCCAGTTGGAACTCAAGCCACAGTTAAAGGTTTAACACCAGAAGAATTAAAAACTATCAATACTCAAATCTTGCTTAGTAACACATATCACTTATTCCTAAGACCAGGACAAGAGATTGTTAAAAACGCAGGAGGCCTACATTCTTTTATGCATTGGGATAAACCAATATTAACAGATAGTGGTGGGTTTCAAGTATTCTCTTTATCTGATTTAAGAAAAATAAGTGATGATGGCGTTGAGTTTAGATCTCATTTAAGTGGTGCTAAACATTATATAACCCCAGAAAGAGATATGCAAATACAAGAAGATTTAGGTGCAGATATTATAATGGCATTTGATGAATGTACAACTTGGGGTACAAGTTATGATAAAAGCAGAAAAGCAATGGAGAGAACATTGTCTTGGTTAGATAGATGCTATAAGTATCATAAGAATGATAATCAAGCATTATTTCCAATTGTCCAAGGAAACTTTTATAGTGACCTAAGATTAGAAAGCTTAGAGAGAACAAAGCCATATATTAAATACGGATTAGGTATTGGTGGATTATCTGTTGGAGAACCTAAAGAAAAGATGTATGAAATGCTAGATGTATTAAAACCACATCTTCCTGAGAATGTACCTCATTATCTTATGGGAGTAGGAAGTCCTGATTGTTTACTAGAAGGTGTAATTAGAGGAATAGATATGTTTGATTGTGTTCTTCCAACAAGAATAGCAAGAAACGGTACAGCATTTGTTCCAACAGGTAAAGTTGTTATAAGAAATGCTAAATATAAAGATGATTACACTCCATTAGATGAAACTTGTGATTGTTACACTTGTAAGAACTATACAAAAGCTTATCTAAGACATTTAATTAATGCAGATGAAATACTAGGGGGAAGATTACTTAGTATTCATAATATAAGATTCTTAACTCATTTAATGGACCAAATAAAAGATGCTATAAGAAACGATAGATTACTAGACTTTAAAGAAGAATACTTAAAAAACTTTAAGATTTAACAAAAATATATAAAATTCTTTTTAATATAAAGAGAATGTTTGTTATAATCTATTATTAAAAATATATGAGGAGATAGTTATGAAATTTTTATTAGAAAATCCAGCATCAACTGGTGGCGGATTATCAAATCTTTGGTTTTGGGGAATATTGATAATTGGTATCGCAGTTTTATTTATTTTTTCAAGTATGAGAAATAAGAAAGAAATGCAATCCAGACAATCTTTAAATGATTCTTTAAAGAAAGGAACTAAGATTATTACTTATTCTGGTATTTATGGTACAATCGTTAGTATGAGAGAAACAACAGATGGCAAAGTGGTTGTAATCGAAACTGGTGATGATGAACATAAATCTTTTATGGAAATTCACGGCAACTCTATTGCATCAATCGATACAAAAGAAATGGTTGTCTTAGATGAGAATGGTAATGATGTTACAAATAATGTAAAAGAACCAGAAGTTGAAGTAAAAGAAGAAGTAAAGGAAGAGCCAAAGGCTGAAGAAGAAAATAAAGAAGAAAAAGTTCAAGTTGAAGATAAACCTAAAAAAGAACGCAAAAAGGTTGAAAGAGAAAAAAAATAAATTAAAGCACTAAAATATGTGTAAAATTTTAGAAACATTAAAAACATTTTCTAAGGTATAACTTATTAGAAGATGTTTTTTTTAGTCTTATTTTATAAAAATTAAGAATAAAGATTTAGTCGATTTTCTAAATACTGTTCTAATAGCCTGTCTTGACTCATAAGATATTTCAAAGTATGGGAGATTTTTATGAGTACAAAAAGTTTGGAAGTGAAAAACAAAAGTTTTATATTAGATATTTTTAAAGGTATTGTTTATTCCATTGCAATATCATTAGTGTTGATATTGTTATTTGCAGTTTTAATTAGATTTTTAAATATTCCAGATTCGTTTATTATGCCAACCAATCAAGCAATTAAAATAGTTAGTATTTTTCTTGGTTGCTTTTGGGCATTAAGAGGTACGGATAAAGGATTTTTAAAAGGTATTTTAATTGGTTTAATATATTCAATTTTATCCTATATTTTATTCTCAATATTATGCGGTAATTTTAAATTCGGTTTTACAACAATTAGCGATTTAATCTTCTCGCTAGTGTTGGGTGGTATATGCGGAATATTAAGCGTAAATATTAAAAGTAAAAAAAATAGATAGTAAAAGAAACTTAAGATTTAATAGTCTTAAGTTTTTTTATATAAAATTTCTTTGATTTTTAGGTTTATTTTGTTATTATTGTAGTATAATTTATATATTATTAATTGACTTGGATTATAAAATTGTTTATAATATTTAGGTTTATGAAAGGAGAAACTGTAAATGAAAAAGAGAAGTTCTATTTGTAACTTTATTATACTTACTGTTCTAGTTTTATTACTATTAGTTTTTTCATTTATTAGTGTTCGCGTTCCAACCACAAATTATATTTTCAAAGGTTTCTTTAATGCAATACCTAATGGAATAGAATATGATGGTGGCGTGATGGCTATATATGATATCGAAACATTAGATGCAGAAGATAATTTAGATAGTGCTATTGAAAAAGCAATGCATAGAGTTCAAGATTTATTATCAAAGGATTATAACGAAACTGTAGTTTCAAGAGTTGGCGACAAAATTAAAGTTGTTGTTCCAGATAAAACAATAAGCAGAAATTATACTGTTGGATTTGTTGAGTTTGCAACAGAGCAAGTTAAAGAAGGTTCAGATTTTGTTGCTAAACTAAATGGCTCACATATTAAAAAAGCGCAATATATGTCTGCTAATGGTACTGCCACAGTATATATTGAATTTACTGATGAAGGCAAAAATGTTTTAAAAGAATTAACAAGTTCTGCAACTTCATCTTCACCAGTAACCTTGTATGTTTATGTTGATAAAAAGTATGATACAGATAATTCTTATAATTATTATTCAGCAGTATCTGTTGAAGGCACAGTTGAAAACGGATTTATTCAATTATCTGGTGGTTCAACTATCACAACAAAGGCAGCTGCCACAGCATTTGCAAATAAAATTGAAAGCGGTACAATTGGTGTTAATATGACAATCGATGGCGAAGAGATGAGTGTTAGCCCAGTTGTAAATAAAGATGTTGTTATAATATCTGAAGTTTTATTATTGTTAATAGTTGTATGCTTTATTGTATATTTAGTATTAAAATATAAAGAATTAGGATTAGTTGCTAGTTTAAATACTGTAATTTTTGCAACTTTAACAATCGTTGCATTATCTTTAACAACTTTAGTTGAATTATCATCTGCAACTTTATTAGCTGTTATTATTTCTTATATAGTTGTATTTGTTAATAGTATTTTGTTTATTGAAAACATTAAAAATGAATATGAAAATGGCAAGAAATTCATTCCCGCATTTAAGAGCGGATATGTTAAAACAATACCTATGATGATTGATATATATTCTGTTATGTTTGGTTTGTCAATCTTAGGGTTGTGGCTTGCTAATGGTGCTTTAAAAAGCTTTGCTGTTGTATTCTTATTTACATCATTAATCGGTGCATTTATGATGATGTTAATGTTTAGAGGTTTAACAAAATTATATCTAAATATTAATAATTACGATGCAAAAAAAGTAAATTTTAAAAAGGCGGAACAGGCAAATGAACAAGAATAATGAGAAAGATTGCGTTATCACAAAAATATCAAATGCTTGTTTGAAAAACGAAAAAATTTATGGTAATTTCAAATTAAGTATTTTAATTTGTGCTATATTATTTGCTATTGCAACAGTTTTCTATTTGTGTTTTGGATTAAATTTCTCACAAGAACTAACTAATAGGTATGTGATTAATGTAGATTTCAAAAGCACAATTTCAGATGAGCAAATTATCGAATATAAAGATGATTTAAAGGCTTTAGCTAATGAAAATGGATTTTACAACTTATATTTTGATGAGGCTGGCGAAGTTACAACAACAAATCTTATATTAAATATCATTCCATCTGGAAAAGAAGAGGGGATTTCATCTAAATTAACAACCCTTACAAAGGCTATTGAAGATAAATATATTGTTGAAATACCTCAAATTTCAGTTGGGGAAGCTGAATTGGAAGCATATTCATTCTATAATTTTGCAAAAGCGCCAATGGTTGCTTTGGGTGTATTTACATTAGCTTTATTTATATTCGTTTGGATTAGATTTGAAATACTTACTGCATTATCAAGCTTATTCCAAAATATATTTGGTTCAGCTATGTTATTTGCATTATTAACTATTTGTAGAGTACCTATTTCTGCAACAACTCCAGCATTATTTGGTGTATTTGTATTAATTTCAACATTTATCTATTTATTAGTATCCGATAAAATTAGACAAATGGAAATTTCTGATAGCAAATTAACGAATAAAGAATTGGTAGTTTCTGCTAGTAAGAAAGTGATGCCAAGTATTATGTTGGTTATGTTATTTAGCGTTGCTATTATATTAGTATTTATGATTTATTTAATAGCAGTTTCTTCAAGTGCTATGTTTATAGCCTTAACATTGTTAATTGTATTAGTGTTAAGTTTTGTATCTGGATTCTATTTCGCTCCATCATTCTGGGTTCAATCTTATAGAAGAGAGAAAGATAGAAGATTAAATGCAAAAATTGAAAGATTAAATAAAAAAGAACAAGAAAAAGCTACTAAGAAAGTTAAAAAAGAAAGTGACGAAGAAAACGAAAAGATAATGGTTTAAACTTTTAAGCACCAATTTATTTTAGTGCTTTGAGAGAAATAAAAAATGATGCCTCAAAGCTAATTTGAGGTATTATTTTTTGAGGAAAAAATTGGAATTTAAGAGAAAAAAAGAGATAAAATTTAATAATAGAGTTATTGGAAATATTGCGAAGAAAACAAGCCTTGATGAGAATGTGATAAAACTTCTTTTTATGCGTGGTTTTGATTCTGAAGAGAAAATTAATAAATTCTTGAAACCTGATGAAAAAAGTTTTCACAATCCCTATGAATTAGTAAATATGGATAAACTTATAGAAAAGATTAAAGAACATATTGCTAAAAAAAGCAGGGTTGTAATATTAGGAGATTATGATACAGATGGTATAAGCGCTTCTGCAATAATGTATAAAACATTTATTGAATTAGGTTTGAAACCTGATGTGTTTTTGCCAAACAGAATTGCAGATGGTTATGGACTATCTATAGAAACAATAGATAAAATAAAAAAATTATATAATCCAGATTTTATAGTAACTGTGGATTGTGGTATTTCTTCAAAAGTTGAAGTAGATTATTGCAAAAAAATAGGAATAGAAATTGCCGTTACCGACCACCACGATATTCCTGATGAAATTCCAGATTGTATAGTTGTAAATCCAAAATTGGAAAATCAAGCATATCCTTTCAAAGATTTATGTGGTGCTGGCGTTGCCTTTAAAGTGGCACAAGCTTTGATGGGACTTGAAAATGCTAAGAAATATCTAACAATCGCATCATTGGCAACAGTTGCAGATATTGTGCCTTTAATTGATGAAAATCGTGCGATAGTTTATTTTGGTTTAAAAAATCAAAAAACTGATCTACCATTAGGTTTAAAAAAATTGCTTGAGAAATTAAAATTTAATCAAGCACTAACATCTAGTGATATTTCATATAAGCTTGCACCTAAAATAAATGCAAGTGGAAGAATGGGTGATGCTATTATTTCATTTTATTTGTATATAGAAGAAGATGTAAAGAAGATAAATGAATATATAAAGACCTTATTAGAAATGAATGAAAAACGCTTAACCGAAACAAATAATATTACCAATGAAGCGTTAGAACAATTAAAAGATGTAAACATTTCTAAGCAAAGCGGAATTGTTGTTTATAATGAAAAATGGGAAAGTGGAGTACTTGGAATTATTAGTTCAAAACTTGTTGATGTTTATAATAGACCAGCCTGTGTTTTAACTAAAGTTGATGATGTTTATAAGGGTAGTGTAAGGAGTATTCCTGCAGTTAATGTTTTTGAAGTTTTAAATAATATAAAACATACTTTAGTAAAGTTTGGCGGACATAATCAAGCAGCGGGAATAACTGTTAGTCCTGAAAACTTAGAAAACTTCAAAAAGGCTTTTAATGATTATATCTTCGCAAATTATCCTAGCAGTGACTTTATATTTTCTAAAAAGTATGATTTAGACCTAACAAAAGTTAAGATTACTGAAAAATTTGTTAGAGATTTGAGTAAGCTAGAACCATTTGGACTTGCAAATGAAAGACCTTTATTCAAACTTTCATTTAATGGTGTAACTGTAAACAGAATGCCAAACTACTTTAATCATATAAAATTGGTTGTTAATAATATTGAATTACTTGGCTTTAATATGGGTGATTATCTTTATAATCTAAATAGTAATTGTAATAAACACGCAATTATCGAGCTTGGTATGGAAACATATTATAAGAAAACAAAGATAAAAGGAATAATAAGGAATTTAAGTTTTTCACAGTTAAATACTGGTGTTAAAAACGATATTATTAACTCTAGTTATCTATTACAAATCAACTACTTAAATGAGGTGTCTGATAAAGGATATAAAGTTTTAGAGCCAAATATGATGATAAAAAATATAAATAAAGATACATCATTAAATGCTTTTGGAACTTTAGTTATTGCAAACACAATTGAAAGTTATAATGAATTTGTGAAATCAAATAAAAATATTACGAATTTCGATTTGTATAAAATAAATAATACTTTTGGCGAGAATTGTATTTTGTTTGCTCCTTTGAGTTTAAATAACTTTAAAAATTACTCCCAAATATATTTGTTAGACCCTCCAGTTCATCAAGGATATGTTAATAAATTAGCTGAATTAGGAGCTGAAGTTTATATTCCTAATAAAGAATTAGACTTAAATTTATTCAAGAAAATTAGAACAGATAGAGATACATTTGCAAAGTATCATAATGCAATTTTATTTGCAGGAAAAAAAGCTATCACTGGCGGTGATTTCTTTGATTTATTTGAAGGAATAAAGGGCGTTAATCCACAATTCTCCCTTAATATGACACAAATGGTTTTTGTGGCATTAGTATTGAATGAATTAGGAATATTAGATATTAAAAAATATCAATTAGTTTTAACGAAAGTTAAAAGCGAATTAAAAAATTCAAAAATTTATAATTTTATAAAAGCATTATGCTAAATGGGTGAAAAATGAAAGATTTTCAAAAAGAGATTGAATTAAATTTTAATAATGAGCAATGTTTGGCAATCAATAAAGTGTTGAGTGAGATTGAAAGTTCTTTAAAAGATGAAAAACTCTATAATGCTGAGTTTGCTAAGAGGCTAGCTTTATCTATTGTGGATAACAAACTTGGTTTTCATTCTGTTATGGCAGGACTTTATTTTCCTCTTGTAAAATTGGGTATTGATATTCCACATAAAAACAAATTAGATGAAGAAATATTGTTTTTAATTTCATCTTTAGAAAATCTAGAGCTTTTAAATCTTGAAACGAAAGAAGAGCAACTTGAAGGCGTTAAGAAGATGTTTATGAGCATTGCAAAAGAAATGCGTGTTGTTATTATAAAACTCCTTATTGAAGCCTTAAAATTGGATTATTTAGAGTTTTATTCTCAAAGCGAATTAGAGAAAATGATGAAGGCGATTAATGATATTTATTCGCCAGTTGCATCTATGCTTGGAATGAGCCAAATTAAAAATAAATTTGAAAATGCAACTTTTAAATATTATAAACCAAAGATGTATGAAGAATTGTCTAAGGTTTTGAGTGAATATTTTGAAGAGAGAAACCAATCAATTGAAGAAGTTATTGAAAAGATAAAGAAAGAAATACAAATAATCTCTCCTCATAACCTTGTTTATGGCAGACAAAAGCAAATGGCTAGTATTGCAAAGAAGTTGCAAAGCAAAGATATGTCCGTAAATTCATTGTTAGATGTTTATGGAAGAGATAAACGGGCAATAAAAAATGTTGAAAATATCAAATTCTCCGAATTTACATTTAATCATATTGTTGATATATTAGCAGTGCGTGTAATTGTTGATACGGTTGATGAATGTTATGCAGTATTAGGAAAAATATTCTCAATGTTTAAGCCTTTTGGAGATTGTAAAGACTATATCTCACACCCAAAAGAAAACGGTTATCAATCCATACATACGGCTATTGTTTTGGATAATGGTGACCCTGTTGAAGTTCAAATCAGAACATTTGATATGCATAACTATGCTGAATATGGATTGGCTGCACATTGGGCATATAAGTTTAATAAAAAGGTTAATGAAAACGATGCTAAAATAAATTATTTTAGGTCGATTATGGATTTATATAAAGAAAAATCTAGTGATGAACTTTTAGAGGTGTTGAAAACCGATGTCTATGTTGGAAGAATATTTGTTCAAACTCCTCAAGGTAAAATTTTAGAATTTCCAGAAGGTTCAACTCCAATAGATTTTGCTTATGGCGTACACTCTCAAGTTGGCGATACTTGCGTTGGTGCTAAGATAAATGGAAAAATGGCTACATTAAGCACTTTACTTAAGAATGGTGATGTGGTTGAAATAATCACTAGTCCGCTTTCAAAAGGTCCTTCAAGAGATTGGTTGAAGATATGTAAAACTGCTGGGGCTAAATCTAAAATAAATTCTTTCTTTAAAAAATCAATGAAAGAAGATAATATAAAGAAAGGAAAATCAATGTTTGATGCTTTCTGTAAAACTAAAGGTGTAGCAGTTTCTAAAATTTGGCAAGATAAGTATTTAAACGAAGTTTTAGAAAGATATTCCTTTACATCTATTGAAGATATGCTTGCCTCAATAGGATATGGTGGAATTACATCAAATCAAATCTTCAATAAGTTATACAAACTTTATAAAGATGATATTCAAGAAGAAGAGATTTTGCGTGGTGTTATGCCAAGTGAGATTAAAGAACATAATCATTTAGGACAAGTTTCTGTTAGAGGCTATTCTAATATGCTTGTTAAGTTTGCAAAGTGTTGTAATCCATTGCCGGGAGATGAGATAACGGGTTATGTTTCAAGAGGTAAAGGTGTTACTATTCATAGAGCAGATTGTTCTTCTTTAAAACTATGCGAATTTGATAGATTGATAGAATGTAGCTGGAACGAAAGTAAAGGTAAAGGCTTTATTGGTGATTTTTCTGTTATTGCGCAAAATAAAAGTACAACTCTTTCTCAAATATCTAAAAGAATTTCAGATTCTAAATTGAATATTATAAGCATTAGTTCAAGGGTTAATAATCAAAATCAATTAATAGTTACAATTAGAATTGAAATTTCTTCAAAAATTGAGTTAGATGAAATTATGAATAAAATTGGAAGTTTGGCTTGCGTTTACGAAGTTTATAGGAATGTGTGATGAAAGTTATAACAAATTATGAAAAACTAAAAGATGAATTAATTTTAATACTTAAATTATTCTATTCAAAAGATGAAGTCGAAAATTCATTAGAAGAATTATCGTTGGATATAAATAATATTGAAAATAATTATGTAATGAATTTGGTTTTTAAAGGTAAAGAATATAAAAGAGAATTTACGCTTTCTTTTAAAGAATTAGAGAATAGTTTTAAATATATAAAGAAAAATGCAAAAGTTTTTCTATATGATGTGGTTGCAAAGCGTGAGCATAGAAAAATACCTTACGGTTCTTTAACTGGTATTAGACCAACAAAGTTATTCCACGAATTATTAGAAGAAACTGGTAATATTTCGGAAGTAAAAAGAATTTTAACTAATGAATATAAAGTTTCAAAGGCAAAAGTTAAACTTTTAGAGGCAATAGCTAAAAATCAAACAATTGATAAGGTGCAAAATAAGGTTGATTTATATATAAATATACCTTTCTGTACATCTAAATGCTATTACTGTTCGTTTATTTCGCTACCAATAAATAAGTGTTCTCAATTTGTTGAACCTTATATTGATGCTTTAATTTTAGATATAAAAAATGCTTTAAAAATGATTAAAAAGCAAAAATTAATATTAGAAAACATTTATATGGGCGGTGGAACTCCAACTTCGCTTTCAGATAAACAATTAGAGAAAATATTATCTGTTTTGCCTAGTGATATTAAGGAATTTACTGTTGAGTGTGGCAGACCAGATACAATAACAAAGGAAAAACTTGATGTTTTAGAACATTATGGTGTAACAAGAATAAGTGTAAACCCTCAAACATTCAATGATGAAACTTTAAAACTAATTGGAAGAAGTCATAATTCAGAGCAAACAATAGAAGCTTATAATTTAGCTAGAAATTATAAATTTGATATTAATATGGATTTGATTGCAGGGCTTGGAGAAGAGAAGTTGAAAGACTTTAAGTCAACGCTATTAAAAACAATAAAATTAAATCCAGATAATATAACCGTTCATACTTTATGCTTAAAACGAGCTTCAAATCTAAACTTAAATGGTGGAAAAACATCAGATGAAATTGAAGTTGAAAAAATGGTTGATTTTTCAATTAAAAAATTGCTGAAAAGTGGCTATAATCCGTATTATTTATATAAACAAAAGAATGCACTTGCAAACCTTGAAAATATAGGATATTTTAAGGGTGATACAATCTGTAAATTTAATGTTAATAGTATGGAAGAGGCAAGAAGTATTGTGGCTTGTGGGGCAAATGCTATTTCTAAATATTTAGATGTTGAGGCAAATAGGTTAGAGCGTGTGGCTTTTGTTAAAGAGCCAAAAGAATATATAGAAAGATTGAATGAACTACTTTTAAAAAGAGAAAATCTATTTAAAGATATTAATAAATAGTGTAAAAATAATAAAAAACTAAATAAATTAAAATATTTGTCTTTACAAAGTTGATTTATTGTGTTATTATTTTAAAGTACCTAGTTCTTGGTTAATCGAGTTCTCTAACGATTAGCTCAGGCATAGGCGAATATAAATATAGGAGAAAAGATATGATTAAAAAAGAGAAAAAACAAGCAGTTATTAACGAATTTGCTAGAAAAGAAGGAGATACTGGTAGTTGCGAAGTTCAAATCGCTATTTTATCAGCTAGAATCGCTGAATTAACAGAACATTTAAAAGCAAATAAAAATGACGAACATTCTCGTAGAGGACTATCAAGATTAGTTGGTCAAAGAAAGAAATTATTAAAATATTTCGAAAAAACTGACCTTGAAGCTGCTCGTGCATTAAAAGTTAAATTGGGTATTCGTTAATATGCATAAAGGCTGGAAATACTCCCAGCCTTTTAATGTATTTATATGTGTGCAATAATTATTTTGTAGGAGATAAAATGAAAAGAGATTTTAGAACATTTGAAACAGAAATTGGTGGTAAGAAAGTTGAAGTTGAGATAGGTAAGTATGCTTTCCAAACCAATGGTCATTGTATTGTTAAATGTGGTGATACAATGGTTATGGTTAATACTTGTATGAATAAAGAACCAAGACCAGGTCAAGATTTTTTTCCATTAAGCGTTGACTTTGAAGAAAAACTTTACGCTGTTGGTAAGATTCCGGGTGGTTTTAAAAGAAGAGAAGGCAGACCAACAGACCAAGCTATCTTAACTAGTAGATTGATTGATAGACCATTAAGACCATTATTCCCAAAAGGATTCTTTAATGATGTAACTGTGGTTGCAACTCCATTAAGTATTGATTATGATGTTGCTCCAGAGCCTTTAGCAATGTTTGGTAGCTCACTTGCTCTAACTATAAGTGATATTCCATTTGCTGGACCAACTGGTGCTTGTGAAGTGGCTTTAGTTGATGGTAAATATTATATTAATCCAAACACAGAGATTAAAGAAAAGAGCCTTATTGATTTAAAAGTTGCAGGAACTAAAGATGCAATTTTAATGGTTGAAGCTGGCGCTAAAGAAGTTACAGAAGAAGAAATGTTGCAAGGAATTTTATTTGCTCACGAAGAAATCAAAAAGCAAGTTGAATTTCAAGAAAAAATTGCTGAAGAATTAGGCGTTAAGAAAGCAGAAAACTTACCATTCTATGTAATTCCAGAAGAAATTACAAATGCTGTTAAAGAATATGCTTATCCATTAATGGAAGAAGTTATGACTCATTTCGTTAGAAGTGAAAGAGATGCAGCAGAAGAAAAAGCAAATGAAAATATTTTAAATCACTTCGCAGAAACTTTCCCAGATAAGGAAAGAGAAATCTTAGATGTTTTATATAAGATTAAAAAAGAAATTATGCGTAAGAAGATTATCAATGATGGTATTAGACCAGATGGTAGAAAGGTTGATGAAATTCGTCCAATTTGGTGTGAAGTTGGTGTTCTTCCAAGAGTACACGGAAGTGGTGTGTTTACTCGTGGTGAAACTCAAGTTATGACAACTCTAACTCTAGGTAGTATGAGGGATACTCAAATCCTTGATGGTATTGATGAGGAAGAAGAAAAGAGATATATGCATCATTATAATTTCCCAGCATATTCAACTGGTGAAGCAAAACCTTTAAAGAGTGCTGGTAGAAGAGAAATTGGTCACGGTGCGTTAGCAGAAAGAGCATTAGTTCCAGTTCTTCCAAGCGAAGAAGAATTCCCTTATGCAATCCGTACTGTTTCAGAAGTTCTAAGTTCAAATGGTTCAACAAGCCAAGCAAGTGTTTGTGGTAGTACATTAGCATTAATGGATGCAGGCGTTCCTATTAAAGCTCCAGTTGCTGGTATTGCAATGGGCTTAATCAAAGATGAAGAAAGCGGAAAAGTAGCTGTTTTAAGTGATATTCAAGGTTTGGAAGATTTCCTTGGAGATATGGATTTCAAAGTTGCTGGTACAGAAAAAGGTATCACAGCTATTCAAATGGATATTAAAATCAAAGGTATTGATGAACATATCTTAAGAGAAGCCTTAGAAAGAGCAAGAAAGGGTAGATTATTCATCTTAGGTAAAATGGCTGAAGTTATTAAAGAACCAAGAAAATCATTAAGTCCTTATGCTCCAAAGATTATTTCATTTACAATCAATCCAGATAAGATTAAAGATGTTATCGGTTCTGGTGGTAAAATGATTAATAAAATCATTGATGAAACTGGCGTTAAGATTGATATCTCAGATGAAGGTTTGGTTTCAATCTGTGGTGTTGATGCTGAAATGAATGAAAAAGCAAAAGCTATGATTTTAAGCATTGCTGAAGATATTGAAGTTGGCAACACTTATACAGGTACAGTTGTTAGAATTCTTCAATTTGGTGCATTCGTTGATTTAGGATTTGGTAAAGAAGGAATGATTCATATTTCAAAACTTTCCTCAAAGAGAGTTGAGAAAGTTGAAGATGTTGTTAAAATTGGTGATAAAGTTGAAGTTACTTGCATTAAAAATGAAAAAGGCAAAGTTGACTTAAAACTTATTGGAGTATTTAACTAATTCAATATAAAATTAGATGTGAGTTTTTATGCTCACATTTTTTTAACAATTCTAATATTTTTAAGTTTGAAATGTTAACTGGAATTTTAATATAACTTTTTTAGTTTTAAATATTAATTTAAAAATTAAAAATTATTTTATATTTTTAACTCTTAATCTTAAAGTTTTTAAGGTTAAAATTTTTTAATTTTTATATAAAATTGATAAATATTTGAAAAAAGTTGAAATTTTTTAAAAAATTTTTGAATTGAGCGGAATTTTACTTGACTAAAAAAAAAAAAAGTAATATAATTTATGTATAATAAAATTTATTTAAAAATTGTGGATAAAATAAATT
>CAKVMJ010000009.1 GCA_934772445.1 uncultured Clostridia bacterium | reverse complement strand
TCACCATTGCTTGGTTGTATGATTATTGGAACAGTTTATATAAATTGTACAAACGATGAAAAGTTGTTCTTGCAAGTGAATTACTTTTCACCACCAATACTGCTTCTATTCTTTGTGAAATCCGGTTTAGGCTTTGATTTATCTGCATTGGTTTCAAGTTCTAGCTCGATTTCAGCAATCCCGCTATGGGTAATAGGTGTTATATATTTCTTTGTTAGAATTATAGGTAAATATTCTGGAGCATACTTAGGTTGCCTAACAATAAAGAAGAAAAAGGAAATTAGGAATAATTTGGGTCTTGCGTTAATACCTCAGGCTGGAGTTGCGATAGGCTTGGCAGCACTTGGAGCAAGAACACTAGGCGGAGATGTTGGTAATGCGTTGCATACGATAATATTGGCATCTAGCGTGCTTTATGAAATGGTTGGGCCTGCTTGCGCTAAGCTTTCATTGTATTTATCTAAGTCGTACTCAGATAAGTTGGAAGATGTTACAGATGTCCCGGAAACGGATACTAATGGAGTTAAGAAAACTGAAGTTGAATTATTGATTGAGAGAATACACGAAATAGAGAAAGCGAATAAGAAAAAACGAGTTCCTGAAATATCTAGGGAAGAGCAGGCTTTCACTGAGGCGAGTGAGGAAGTTATCCAATATGATATAAATCGAAATAGAAATTATAGAAGAAGGTTTTAAAAAGGAGAGAGATTATGAGAATTATAGACCCTTTGGCTAAATTATTAGGAGAATGGGCATCTAGCATAACAATAGGTTCAATGTTTTTAAGATTAGGTTTATCTTTAATCTTATCTGCAATTATTGGTTGCGAAAGGTCGAGTAAAAGACATTCTGCAGGTTTAAGAACTTTTATGATTTTATCTTTAGCCACCACTTTAGCTGGTATGATAGATATGTTTTTAATTGAATCATACGATTTTAAATTTGCATTTGTTTCACTAGCTGTGGTAATTGCTTGTGCAATGCTTAGCAATAATGTAATTTTATTTACATCAAAAAGTAAAATTAAAGGTTTAACAACATCTGTTGGTTTTTGGGCTTGTGGTGTTATAGGTCTTTGCATTGGCTTAGGATTTTACACAATTTCAATAATTGCAACAGCAATTTTGTTGTTTACTTTATCAATTATCCCATCAATAGAAATGTACTTGAAAAATAGGTCAAATCATTTTGAGATTAGCGTTGAATTAGATAATAAAAGTAACCTTTCTAGATTAATGTCAACTCTAAGAGAACTTGGTCTTAGAATTGATGAATTGGAACTAGATTCAGCCTACTTAAACTCTGGCGTTGGAGTATATATTATGTGTTTAACAATTGTAAGCGAAGATTTAAAGAAATATAAAACACATAAAGAAATTATAGAAGCAATTAAATCTATAGATTATGTAAAACACGCTGAAGAACTAAAATAAGTTTATGGTTTTTATTAAACTTAAGGAAAATTCATTTGCTTTTAATTTATGAGGAAATTTTTAGGAATTGATTAAAATTAATAAAAAATATAAAAAAGTCTTAAATTGAGGCTTTTTTATATTTTAATAAATTTTAAATATTTTTAGATTATTCATATCAAATATTTCTTTGATTTTAAGAAATTTATTAAAAGATGAAAAAATCAACAAAGATTATTGCAACAGTAATAGCAGTAACGCTTGTAATAAATGCAATGCTAGTTGCAATCTATACAGCCACTTAAACTTAAAATAATTAGTTTTTATTAATTAAAAATAAAAAATATTTGAAATATTAAACTAACTATGTTATACTTTTGTATATTTCACAAGGAAAAGATTATGAATATAAAAAAGTATGTTGAGGAAAAGTTAAAAAAAGTATTTATAAAGAATGGTTTTGATGAAAACTATGCTAGTGTTTCTTTTTCGGATAGGGAAGGCGTACATTTGCAATGTAATGGTGCTTTTGCTATAGCAAAATCTTTAAAGAAAAACCCTATAGAGATTGCTGAAACAATAAAAAATTCTTTTTTAGAAGAATGTGATGAATTTGAAATAGAAGTTGCAAAACCAGCTTTTGTTAATTTTAAAATTAAGAGTGAGTTATTCTCAAAGCTTGCTAATAATATTTTGAAAGATGAACGCGTTGGTGTTGAGAAATTATCTAACCCATCAACTATTGTTTTAGATTATGGTGGTGCAAATGTTGCAAAACCTTTGCATGTAGGTCATATGCGTTCTGCAGTTATTGGTGAAGCAATTAAGAGATTAAATATTTTTAAGGGAAACAAAGTTATTTCAGATGCTCATTTGGGCGACTGGGGATTGCAAATGGGTTTAACTATAGCCGAACTTATGGATACATACGATTTTGGCGGATACTTTGGCGAAGATAAACCTAAAATTAAGATAACTGAAAAAATGCTAGAAACTGCATATCCAAATGCAAATACTAAAAAGAAAACTGATGAAGAGTTTGCAAAAAGAGCTAGTGATATAACTTTATGGTTGCAAAATAAGAAAGCAGGCTATTATGAAATCTGGCAAGAAATGAGAGATGTTAGCATAAAAATGGTAAAAAGAATTTATTCATCTTTAGGTACATCTTTTGATTTATGGAATGGCGAGAGTTCTGTTAATGATATTGTGCCAACTATCTTAAAACTTTTTGAAGACAAAAAACTTTCTTACGAGAGTGATGGGGCAAAGATTGTTGATGTTGCAATTGAAGGCGAAACTGAGCCAATGCCACCACTTTTGTTGCAAAAGAGTAATGGCGCGCAAATGTATCCAATTACAGAAATTGCAACTATTTACCAGCGTGTGAGAGATTTTAATCCTGATAAGATTTTATATGTAACAGATTTTAGGCAAGCACTTCATTTTAAACAAGTGTTTAGATGTGTTAAAAAGGCTGGCATTGTTGGAGATAAACCTATCCTTACTCATATCCAATTTGGAACAGTTAATGGTAAAGATGGTAAACCTTTCAAAACTAGAGATGGTAAAGTTGCTGGACTTGAGGATTTGATTGATACCATTTCTGATAAAGCCTTAGAAAAATTAAAATCAAGTGATAAGGTTCAGAATCCAACAAAAGAACTTGCGATGAAAATTGGTGTTGGAGCATTAATCTTTGGAGATTTAATCAATGTTGTTTCTAAGGATTATATTTTTGATGTTGATAAATTTGTAAATTTTGAAGGTAAAACTGGTCCTTATATTCAATATTCAGCAGTAAGGATTAAGAGCTTGTTAGATAAATCCGATTATAAAGAGAGTAGTATCAAAATAGCTTTGCCTAGTCAAGAAAAAGTTATGATGGAAGTATTGAAATTGATTAATGCGTATGATGTTGCATTAGAAGAAAATTCATTAAATGCTCTTGCTTTAGGGGTTTACGAATTAGCAAGTGCTTATTCAACATTCTATAATGATGTAAAAATACTTAAAGAAACAGATGATGTTAAAAGACAAAGTTATCTAAATTTCTCTAGAATGGTTTTAAAATGTATTGAAAATGCTTGCAATATATTAGCAATAGAAATACCAGAAAGAATGTAGTTTTATTAATTAATTTTAAGAAAATTTTAAAAAGTCTATTATAGATGATTAAAATTTTCTTTTTTTATTTTATGATATATTTTTTCATAAAAGTAAAATAAAAAGGGGAAGATAGCATAGAATATTAATAGTTGATAATTTAAGGTGACAAGTTTTATGTGGGAAATAAGTTTGATAATTCAAACTAAATATAAAAAATACTTAATGGTTTTAGAAGAAAAGCTAAAAATTGAATTTGGTGAAAATAAAATTCAATCGGCTTTTTATGATTCAAAGGATAATTCAATATTATCTATTGCCATAGATAATCCCACATATAAATTTAAGAAAACTTTGAAAAAACTTATTGCAGAAATAATTCTTATAACAGAAAAAGAAGAGATTATTATGAACAACATAAAATCTCCAACAAGCGAACAAACAAGCAATAGTGTTTTTATTAAAACTCTAGTTCTATTTGATTTTGAAGAGGAAAAAAGAGAAATTGAAAATTTGTTAGAACTTAGCAAGAAAATTGACCTACACGCCTTCTTTAATTTTAGGCTATCTAAACTTAAAAATAAATGGTTCGAACTGGTTAATCTTGCTAATAGAGATGATAGTATTATATCTAATGCTGAAGTTTTATTGGAAGTTTTGGTGGAGAGTATTGCTCCAAGCGGAAGAATAATTATAGTAAAATATGATAAGAGGTTTGAATTTTACGATGAAAATGGAGATAGATGTAAAGATACATTTCTAACTAAAAAAATAACCGATGAGGCGGAATTAATTACCAATCTAATATTGTTATCTCCTAAAAAAATAAAATTGATGTGTAAGGATAAGTTAACAAAAGAGTCTTTAAACCTAATTAATTACATTTTTTCAAATAAATTAATCTAAATTCTTGACAACGCTTTGCGTTTTGTTATAAAATATCTATAATTCAATACTATGGGGTGATTAAAAAACAAGTAGGTTTTAAGCAATCATTTTACAGAGAGTGGGAGATGCTGAGATGCCCGCAAATAACTTCTAACTGAAACTATTTTTATACTGTAGCGTTTTCTAATACGACAATTAGAGTTAAAGTTGATGCATTTTTTATGCATAAATAAGGTGGAACCGCGGGAATATCTCGTCCTTTAAGAGATTAAAGGGCTTTTTTTACGCCCAATACACAATAAGGAGAAAATTATGGCAGAAAAATACGATATTGAGATTTTAAGACACGGAATGAGTCATGTTCTAGCAAAAGCACTTAGAAACATCTATAAAGATGTTAAGTTTACAATTGGTCCAGCAATTGATAATGGCTTTTATTATGATATAGATTTGAATAAATCTATAACTCCAGATGATTTCCCAGCAATTGAAGAAGAAATGAAGAGAATAATTGCAAATAATGAGGATTTCACTAGAAAAGTTGTTAGCAAGAAAGAAGCTTTGGAATTATTCAAGGATAATGAATATAAAGTTGAACTTATAAATGAATTGCCTGAAGATGAAGAGATTTCTATCTATTATTTAGGTGATGACTTTGTTGACCTTTGCCGTGGACCTCATGTTGAAAACACAAAATATCTTCGTTCATTTGCTTTTAAGATTAATAAGGTGGCAGGAGCATACTGGAGAGGCAATGAAAATAATAAGATGCTTCAAAGAGTTTATTGCTATGGCTTTGCAGATAAACAACAATTAAAAGAATATATTCGAATGATTGAAGAGGCTCTAAAAAGAGACCATAGGAAATTAGGTAGAGAATTAGAATTATTCTTCTTTGATGAAACTGCTCCAGGTATGGCTTATTGGTTACCAAAGGGCTTTACAGTTTTAAATACTCTTATTAATTTCTGGAGAGAAGAACATAGAAAGAAAGGTTATCTTGAGTTTTCAGCACCACAATTAAATAGTAGTGTTCTATGGAAAACTTCAGGACATTGGGATCATTACAAAGAAGACATGTTTGTTTTAACAGATGCTGATGGTAATGAACAAGCATTAAAACCAATGAACTGCCCAAATTCTATTAGAATTTACCAAAGTAAGCTTCGTAGTTATAAAGATTTGCCTTTGAGATTAAACGATGTTGATGTTATTCATAGAAATGAAAAATCTGGTCAATTAAATGGATTATTTAGAGTTAGAATGTTCAGACAAGATGATTCACATAATTTTATTCGCCCAGACCAAATCTCTAGCGAAATTAAGAGCATTGTTGAAATTATGGATAAATTATATGGTATATTTGGTTTAAGTTACCAACTAACTTTATCTACAAGACCAGCCGACTTTATGGGTGATATTGAAGTTTGGAACGAGGCTGAGAAGTCTTTAAAAGGCGTTTTAAATGAAATATGTGGCGAAAATCAATATAGGATAAATGAAGGCGATGGAGCGTTCTACGGACCTAAGATTGATATAAAAATGAAAGATTGTATTGGTAGAGAATGGCAAATGGGTACAATCCAATTAGATTTCCAATTGCCTTTAAGATTTGATTTAAGCTATATTGATGAAAATGGTAATAAGCAAAGACCAATTATGGTTCATAGAGCAATTTTTGGTTCTTTTGAAAGATTTATTGGTATTATTACAGAACATTTTGCTGGTGCGTTCCCAACTTGGCTATCTCCAGTTCAAGTTAAAGTTATGACTATTTCAGAAAAGAATATTGATTATGCAAATGAAATTGTTGCAAGATTAGATATGGCAGGCGTTAGAGTTGAAAAAGATTTTAGGAATGAAACTATTTCTAAAAAGATAAGAGAAGCTCAATTAGAAAAAGTTCCTTATATGCTTGTTGTTGGTGATAACGAAATGGCAAATGCTTGCGTTTCTATAAGAAAAAGAAATAAAGGCGATGTTGGTTCAAAGCCTGTAAGTGATGCTATTAATGAAATTTGTAGAGTTATCGCTGATAAAGAATTAGATTAATATTCAATAAAAAATAAACCCTAATCAAAGGGTTTATTTTTTATAGTTCTGGTGCTTCTGGAGTTTCAGATGGTAAATCCATCTCGTAAGGAGAGTCTATATTTAAATCTTCTATATTTAAGGCTTTATGGAATTCGTAATATTTTGTAAAGTAATTAAATTTAGAACCCTCCTCTAATAATTCAGGTTGGGATGAATATAAATCTAACATAGATGAAGGAGCTTCTTTAAAATTATCCGTCTTTCTATCGTAACATTCTGGAAGAAATACTTTGAAAAATGATAGGGTGGAATAAGGTATGCCATAGTCAAATCCGAGTCTGTTATTTGCTATAATTATCTTATCTTTCACTTTTTCGAAGTGCTTGAAATTATCTGTTATTAACATACAATCAATTGATGTGGCTTCAGCTAAGATGCGTGCATCTGCAGCATCATCTTTATCAAACATTGCTAAAACTTTATGGTTGTTGTGTTTTTTGGATTTTCCTAAATAAATAGATTGCAATTGGTTTGCATCGTTTAATTCTGAGCCTTTCAGAACAACTGGTTCGATAGAGGAATTATTAATAAAATCAATAATGCCAGGGTCGTGGCCATATTGTTTGATGCCTTTTGAAATTTCTGATTGAGTTTCTGGGGTGATAAAAAAGTTGAACCTTTGCTGGTCGGAGGTTACCAAATCATAAAAATGGTAAATACTCTCATTAACTCTTGCAGGTTGGTGCACAAAGTTAATTTGCTGTTGAGAGCTAATTTGAAACAAATTAATAACGATATTTGTATCTAAAGCAAAATTTCTAACCTTATTTCTATCTACCCACATCAATCCTATTCTCCCTTTTTGAATTTAAGTCCTAAAGATTTCATAGCATTTTCAGTTTCAATACGCTTATGGTTGTAATACATATATTGCTGAGCCTCATCTAGTTTTTCAATATTTGAGGCTTCTTCATTTCTAATTTCTTTGATAATTTCTTGAATATCTTTTGCCATTTTCTTTCCTTTTTTATATAATATCATAAGAAAAGATTGAAATAAAGTATTTTTGATAAAATAATTAAGGAAAATTTATGAATAATTATAATTTAGTAATTGATGTTGGAAGTTCGAATTGTTGCTTATATAAAATGGGCTTGGGCTTGGTTTTAAAAGAACCAACAGTTATTGCGCAAGCAGAAATAGTCGGAAAGATGCAAACTATTGCAGTTGGAAATGAAGCAAATAAGTTAATTGAAAAGAATGAAGATGTTAAGATAATTGAACCAATTAGCCATTCTGTTATAAAAGATAGAGAAATTATGCAAAATCTTTTAGAGAGTTTTTTAAATAAAATAGGTGATAGAAAACTTCTAAATAGAAACAAGCTTATTTATATTGTTCCATCTAGTTTGTCTGAAAACGAGCGTAATAAATGTAGAAACTTGGCTTATAGCTTAAATGTTTATAAAACAACATTAGTTCCAAGTGCAGTTTTAGCATATATTTGTTCATCGGTAAACGATAGCATAAAAACAAAGTTAATAATAGATATTGGTGGTGGTACAACAGATATTGCACTAGTATTTAATATGAAAGTTTTGGCTAGTATAACCCTTGGAATTGGCGGTAAAGATTTAGATAGTGAGATTGCAGATTATTTATTACATCAATATAATTTGGTGGTAAATGCAGTGGAACTTGAGAATATAAAGAAAGAAATTGGTACATTGCTTCCAAATGATATTATTTCCTATGAGTTGGTTGGTTTTGATTTCTTTTCAGGTATTCAAAAAACAGTTAAATTAACTAGTACGGAAATATTGCCGATTGTTGAAAAATTCTTTGGGCAAATATATGAAGTGGCTGAAAAATTAAAATCTTCTTGTAAGGGGGAAGCAAAGACTAACCTAAAAATGGGTGGAGTATTCGTGTGTGGAGGCGTTGCAAATATTACAGGTATTGAGAGATTTTTTAAATCACGCTTGGATTTAAAAGTGGTTGTGCCTGCAAATCCCGAAAATGCAATTATGAAAGGAGCAGACATATTGTTAAATTCTTCTGCCTTGATGGATAGAATTTGTGAAGAAGTTTGAAAATAATTTGTCTAAAAATGAAAAATGATTTTTAAAAATAAAGGAAAGTATTAAACTTTCCTTTTGTTTTTTTACGGTTGATATTAAACTATTATAAAGGAGTTTATATGGCTAGAAAAATTGTGGTAACAAGCGGAAAGGGCGGAGTTGGAAAAACTACTGTTTGTGCCAATCTTGGTTTGGCATTATCTGAAATGAATTTAAAAGTTTTGCTAATAGATGTTGATTTTGGATTAAACAATTTAGATGTTGTGATGGGTATGGAAAATCAAATTGTTTATGATTTAATAGATGTGTTGGAAGGTAAATGCAGGGCAAAGCAAGCTATTTTACAAGATTTTTATAATCCTAATTTATATGTGTTTCCTTCTAATCATACATACTCAAGTGTTTCAATAGATGGCAAAAAAATAAACGAGATTTTGAATGAGGTGGAAGATTACTTTGATTATATTTTGGTTGATTGCCCAGCGGGGATTGAAAATGGTTTTTTTAGAGCTTTGGAAATAGCAGATGAGGCAATTGTTGTAACCACACCTCATATCTCAGCAATTAGAGATGCGGATAAAATAATTAACTTTTTAAAATCGTTTAATTTTGAAACAATTGGTGCGGTAATTAATAGGGCTAGGGGAGATTTGATGCTTGATGGTGATATGGTGGATATTGAAACGATTGAAAAATATCTAAAAATTCCGTTATATGGTGTTGTTCCAGAAAACGATATAATAAGCCAGCAGTTGCTTATTGGTGGAACAGTTAAAAATGGTGAGATTAGAAAGGCGTTTAACCTTATAGCTAAAAGTATAAATGATGGCGATACAGAAATTTATGATTGCACTAAAAAATACAAGGGTTTTATTGGAAATATTAAAAAAACATTAAGAAGGATAGTATAAATGAAAAACGAATTACAACTGGTTTGTGAATCTAGATTAAAGAGCGTGTTACTAAAAGATAAAGGCGAACAATTAAAACTTATCGGCATATTAAAGAGTGAAATTATTAATGTTTTAAAGAATTATTTAGATATTTCAGCAGATTCGCTTGATTTGAATTTTGCTTTAGATGAAACTGGTAGTTATAACTTAGAAATACTTGCAAAAGTTGATAGATTAAAAAATCTTTGTGCAATTATGTTGGACTAGCAGTAATAAAAATAGCGTATATAAGAATATAATTAAACAAGGAGAAAATTATGGAATATAGTACTTGTGAAATTATATCTTTAAAGAAGAAAGAAATTGTTTATAAGAATGTTAAGCATAGAAAATATAGATTGTTAACATTGTTAATCTTGGCTTTTATAGTTCCCGCTGTGGTTGTAGGTTTTATTGGCTTTGATAGAACTAATAAATATTTGGAAACTATAGCCAAATTAGGAAATCCTATCTATTCGCCTTATGATAGTTATGATGGAATTATTTTTACAAATGCTGATGCATATTTGCTAAAAGATTGTACGGCACTTAATCTACCTGTTGTAACAAATACTATAAATAAAACTGAAAACGGATTAAAGTTTTTAGTTCAAGATAATTTAACATTATCTGCTCCAGAATCTGGAGTTATAACTGAAATAACCATAAATAATGATGGCTCTAAAAATATAAAGATACTACATAGTAAATCTTGTGTTAGTGTTATTAAAAATATAAATATTTTAGGCGTAAATAATCTCAATTATGTTTTAAACGATCAAAAAATAGGAACATTGAAAAATGGCGTTGAGGTTGAATTTGAATTATTAATAGATGGAGTTAGGCAAGATTTAGAGGTTTTAAATAATAAAATCGTATGGAAAAACTAAAAATAAAATTTAATCCGATTTATGTTATATTCATTTTCTTTTGTTTGTATTTTGGTTACTTTAAAGAAATAGTACTGTATTCAATAGTTTTAATATTACACGAATTTGCACATATAGTAGTTGGAAAAATTCTTGGTTATGATTTTAATGAAATCAAACTAAATTTATATGGTGCAATGGTTAAAAGCGAAAATAGCTTTAAAGAGAAAGATGAAATATTAATAAGTTTGGCAGGGCCAATTTTTAATATCATTTTTGCGTTAATTTTAGTAGGACTTTGGTGGGTATTTCCATCACTTTATAATAATACCTGCATATTATTTCAAGCAAATGTTGCTATGGCTATATTTAATCTTTTGCCATTATATCCGCTTGATGCTGGGAGGGTTGTTTATATTTCTTTAAAAACAAAGTATTCAAAAAAAATTGCAAAAATAATTTTGAAAACCTTAACAATTGTTTCAATTCTTACTTTTTCAGTTCTATTAATAATATCTGTATTTAATAAAATAAATCTAAATTATTTATTTATAATTTGCTTTCTTTTAATGTCTTACAATTCAAATAGTGTAAGTTCTCAAGCATTAAGTTTTATTGAAAAAGATAATAAAAAATTAATAGAAGTTAAATCTTTTTTTACAAAAGAAACTAACGAAAATAAGCTACTCAGTTTTTGCTCTTCAAGTTATTATTCTCAATTTTATATTTTAAATGAAGAAGGAAAAATCGTTTCAAAGATTAGTGAAAAAGAACTTGTAAAAAAATTATTAAACTTAAAGTATTAGCTTTAATAATTTTTTTTCTTATGATAAAATGAAATTATGGAAATAAAGAATAACAAAAGAATAATTAATTCCAGACCAATCTTTTTAGTTTTTATAGGGTTGATATTTGGTATCTTTGGTGCTGGAAAATACTTGCAATATAACTTGAATAAGCAATTCAATTTTGCTCTTTTCTTTCTGATTTTTATTGCTCTTATTTTTCTAGTTTGGTTTATTCTTTATTTTATAAAAATTGATAATTTGTTTTTCGCAATTGTAAAAAGAGATTTTAAATATTTAGTTATTTTTATAGTTGCTTTATCGGTTGGGATATTTGGTTCTTATATCTCTTTAAAACCATATATAAGATATGAAGAGTATCAAAATTATGATTGTGTGATAGAGGCGAGAGTTGATAAAGTTTATGATTATTCATTGCTTTTAAAAGGTATAAAAATTAAAAACACAGATGGTTCTGTAACTATCTTAGAGAGTGGTGGTTATATAAATATTTCCAGTGGTGAAAGTTTTAATGAAGGTGATGAAATAGAGGTACTATGCAAACTGTCAAAAAAGAATGTAAATCTAGAAAATATATCATCATACCTTAATAATAACGCATATATAATTACAATTGAAAATTTAAGCGATATAAAAATTATTGGCAAAAATATTAATAGTTTTGCCACAAATATAAGACTTTTTGTCAAGAATATACTATATGAAAATATGAATGATGATAACGCAGGCGTTTGTTTTGCAATGTTGTTTGGTAAAAAATCTTTTGTTACCGAAGAAATCTCTGATGCATTTTCAGCTTCTGGAATTTCTCATATTCTAGCTGTTTCTGGTTTACATATAGGGGTTTTGGTTTGTGCAGTATATTTTCTTTTGAATAAAATTTTTCATTCAAAGAAATGGATAAAACTTATTATCTTAAGTTTGTTTTTATTTGCTTATGCTTATGTTTGTGATTTCACTCCAAGCGTTGTTAGAGCATCAATTATGAGCATTGTGTTGATGGTTAGTAATGAGTTTGGATTTAGATATGATGGACTTAATTCGTTAAGTTTGGCAGGTGTTATAATTCTATTATTTAAACCATTATCTTTATTTGATGTTGGATTTCAATTATCATTTTTATGCGTGTGTGCAATCATCTCACTTTCACCATTTGTAACCAAACTCTTAAGAAAGATTAAGTGTCCAGAGTTCTTAGCTTCAGGGTTAGCGATTTCAATTAGTACAAATTTTGTAATACTTCCAGTATGTGCAAATATGTTTAATAAAATATCTTTAATTTCAGTAGTTGCAAATATTATCATAATACCATTGTTCTCATTCTGTTATATATTGTTATTTGCATCAATATTGATAGTTGTAATTTTTAAATTTTTATCTTTTATTTTAATTGTTCCAGAAACTGTACTTCATATTTTAAAGGTTGTAGCAAATTTCTTTGCATCAATTCCTAATGCTTATGTTGTATTGTTCAATGTTTCATATTTAATTTTATTTAGTGTTATTGTAGTTTCTTTCTTTGTTCATTTTCTTATGATTAATAAAATGTTTAAGAAAATACTTTGCTCTTCTATAATGCTTATGATTGTATCTTTTATTATCGTTGCAAATTTGCCGTTGTATTCCCAAAATGATAAATTACTTTTCAAAGCGTTTTCATCAAACAATGCTTGCATTTATATAACCAATAAAAATGAAGTGAATATCATTGGGTTTAATAAGTCGAATTATAGAATGAATGATTTTATGTTAAAAAATAAAGTTAAACAAATACATAATTTGTTTGCCTATAATTTTGAATTTAATCAACTAAATTCGCTTTTAGAATTTCAAGATGATTATAAGATTGGAACTATAATTTTACCATCGTATTATGAACAATATGAAAGTTCTTTAAAAAGTTTGGAAAGACAATCAAGGCTAGAGTTTGCTGGTAACAACTTGAAAGTGGGTGAATTTAATTTTAGAGAAATTAACACACCTTTAGATGAATGTGTTGCGATTGAATTATTTAACGAAGATAAAAATATTGTGTTCACCAAAAAATTAAACGAAAATAATATTGCATACTTAACAAATGAGCTAGATGATAAAATTGATATTTTGTTTACACCAAATTACAATATCAACTTTGCAGACTTTGATATTAATGTGTTAAATATCGTTTGCAATAATAGTGATAAAATTTCTCAAAATATTAATAATTTATTTTATTTGGAAAACTTTACAATTGACTTATAACTTGATAATATATTATATGAGAAGGATATTATGAAATTTGAAGAATTAAAAAAGACATTAAAATCAACAAAATTTAATAACTTTATTTTAACTGGTGATGATGAATTTCTATTAGATAGAGCATATAAAATAATTTTAGATGCATATAATATTGAGTTTAAAGAACTAAATCTAGTTAAGTTTAGTAATGAGAATTTAGATTTCGATCAAGTGGTTAAAGCTTTGCAGACTTTGCCAGCGTTTAGCGAATATAAACTTGTGTTTTTAGATTTATCAACAAAGGTTTCAAAAATTGCAAACCTAAAAATACTAGATGAATATTTAAATGATTGTAATAAGCAAAGTATTTTGGTTGTTAAAGTTGGTCAGAATGAAAGTCAATTTGCAATTGAGAATAAGAGTAAATTTACAGTTGTTGATTGTGGTAGATTAGATAAATCATTAGCAAAGAGGTTTCTTGAAAACGAGCTTACAAAATTAGGTAAAAGTTTTAAAGGTGATGCTTTTGATGTTTTGTATAACTATACCAATGGCGATTTATCCAATGCTATGAATGAAGTTATAAAATTATGTAATTTCGTTGGAGAGAGAAAAGAAATTGGTAGTGAAGATATCGAATCTATAACTATAAAGAATTTGGAGTTTCAAATCTTTGAAATAACAGAGAAATTGGGAAAGAAAGATGCGAAAGGCGTTTATGAAATCTTGGAAGAGTTAAAATCAAGAAAAGATGGGCTTAAAGGTATCTTACCGCTTATATATAATCATTTTAGAAGACTTATGCATATTTCATTAAATCAGGGTAGTTCAAGAGCACAACTAGCTAATATGCTTGGAATTAAAGAGTATGCAGTGGGTAGGATTGAGCAACAGTTAAAATATTTTTCAAAAAGAAAATTAAAAAGTGTTTGTGATACTTGTTCGGATTTGGATTATAAAACAAAGAATAGTATGATTTCTGGAGATTTGGCAGTTGAAATGCTTGTTTTAAAAATATTAAGTTAAAGTTACTAAAGATATAATAGTAACTTTTTTATTTCGCTAAAATTGTGACTTTTTGCCTTGCATTAAAAATTTAACTATGATATAATATCTTGCAAATTGAGTATTAGGAGAAATTTATGAAGTACAAAACTAAAAAATTAGAAAACAAAAATTTAGAAATTGAAATCACTCTTTCAAAAGAAGAATGGGATAAAGCCGTTGAAGATAGTTTTAATAAAAACAAAGGCAAATATACTGTTGAAGGATTTAGAAAAGGTAAAGCCCCAAGAAAAGTAATTGAAAAAGTTTATGGTGCTGGCGTTTTCTATGATGATGCTATTAATAATTCATTCTTTGATGCTTATGAAGAAATTCTAAATAAAGATACATCTATCGAACCAGTTGATAATCCATCTTTAGATATTAAGAGCCTTGATGATAAAGGTATTGTTATGGTTGCGCAAGTTGTTTGTAAACCAGAAGTTAAATTAAATAGATATAAAGGTTTAAATATTAAAGTTGAAACTAAGAAAGTTACTGAAAAAGATGTTGAAAATGAATTAAAGAGAATTCAAGAACAAAATTCAAGACTTGTTGAAGTTGAGAATGGTGAAGTTAAAGATGGAAGCATTGTAAACCTTGATTTTAGCGGAAGTATTGATGGAGTTAAATTTGATGGCGGTACTGCAGAAGGTTATGATCTAACAATTGGTAGCCATAGCTTTATTGATAACTTTGAAGATCAATTAATCGGTTTGAAAGCTGGAGATGAAAAGAATGTTGAAGTAACATTCCCAGAAAATTACCAAGAAAAATCACTTGCTGGAAAGAAAGCTGTTTTTGCTTGCAAAATTAACGCTGTTAAAGAAAAACAACTTCCAGAAATTAACGATGAATTTGTTGCAAATGTTAGTGAATTTGAAACATTGGCAGATTATAAGAAAGATATAAAGAAAAACCTTGAAAAACAAAATGCAGATAAGGCAAAAATTGATGCAGAAAATAAAGTAATCGAAGAAATTATAAATAATATGGAAGTTGACCTTCCTGAGGTTATGATTGAAAGAGAACTTGATGAACAATTCAAAGATATGGAATATAATTTGATGTATCAAGGTTTAAATCTTGAAACTTATGCCAAATACTTAAATACAACTGTTGAAGAATTAAGAAAGGCAAGAAAAGCAGAAGCTGAAAAAGGTTGCAAAGCAAAACTTGCTATGCAAGAAATTGTTAAACTTGAAAAATTAGTTGCAACTGAAAAAGATATCAACGATAAGATTGAAGAATTATCAAAGCGTATGAATAAAACTGCAGAAGATTTCAAGAAAACAATGAGTGCAGAAAGATTAAATTATATCAAAAATGATATTCTTGTAAATAAACTACTAGAATTCTTAGTTGAAAATAATAAAGCTGATGAAAAAGCAGAAAAACCTGCAACTGAAGCTAAGAAAACAACTGCTAAAAAAACAACAAAGAAAGCAGAAACTAAATAATTAAAGGAGTTTTTATGTTAGTACCTTATGTAGTTGACCAAACAGGTAGCGGAGAAAGAAGTTATGATATATATTCTAGGCTTTTAGAAGATAGAATAATATTCATAACTGATGAAATAACAGATGCCACAGCAAATACTGTTGTTGCTCAACTGATTTATTTGGAATCAAAAAATCCATCGAAAGATATATGTTTATATATAAATAGTCCGGGTGGAAGCGTTACTGCTGGTATGGCTATTTATGATACAATGCAATATATAAAATGTGATGTTTCAACCATTTGTATAGGTATGGCTGCATCTATGGCTGCATTTTTGCTTTCAAGTGGAACAAAAGGAAAAAGATTTTGTTTAACTAATAGTGAAGTTATGATTCACCAACCATTAGGTGGTGCTCAAGGTCAGGCTTCAGATATCTTAATTTCTGCAAATCACATTATTAAAACTAAAAACAAACTTAATAAACTTTTAAGTGAAAATACTGGTCAAGAACTTTCAAAGATTGAGAAAGATGTTGATAGAGATTATTTTATGAATGCTGAAGAGGCTTGTAAATATGGTCTTGTTGATAAAGTTATAAAAAGAAATAAAGTTAGTAAATAGGAGATAGAATGTCAGATAATAATAAAATGGGCGTTAATATGTATTGTTCTTTTTGTGGAAGAAGTCAGCAAGAAACTAAAAAATTAATATCTAGCCCTGATGGTTCGTGCTTTATCTGTGAAGATTGCGTTGCAGTTTGCAGAGAAATGTTGAATGAGGGTATTAAAACTGAAAAATTGCCAAAAATTAACCTTCCAACTCCTGAAGAAATTAAGAAAAGGCTTGATGAATATATTATCGGTCAAGATGAGGCAAAAAGAGTTTTAAGTGTTGCAGTTTATAATCACTATAAAAGAATAAATTATAATATTGATATTCAAAATTCGAAATCCGGTGAAGAACAATTAGATTTGGATAAAAGCAATGTTTTATTGATTGGGCCAACTGGTACTGGTAAAACAATGATGGCAAGAACATTGGCAAAGATATTGGAAGTTCCTTTTGCTCAAGCCGATGCCACCACTCTAACCGAAGCTGGATATGTGGGTGAAGATGTTGAGAATATTTTGCTTAAATTAATTCAAAGTGCAAATTTTGATATTAAAAAGGCTGAAAGAGGTATTATCTATATAGATGAAATAGATAAGATTAGCCGTAAGAGTGAAAATAGAAGCATTACTAGAGATGTTTCTGGTGAAGGTGTGCAACAAGCGTTGTTAAAGATTATTGAAAGCACTGTTGCATCTGTTCCTCCTCAAGGTGGTAGAAAACACCCACAACAAGAATTATTGCAAATAAATACTAAAAATATTTTGTTTATTTGTGGTGGTGCATTCGTTGGACTTAGCGATATTATAGAGAAAAGAGTTAATAAAAATTCTTTAGGTTTTAATGCAGATATTAAAAATGATGAAGATAAGGATATAGAGTCTTTAATTTCTCAAATTCAACCTCAAGATTTAATTAAATTCGGTCTTATTCCTGAGTTTGTTGGTAGATTGCCAATTGTTGTTGGATTAAACGAACTTGATGAAAATGCTCTAAAAAAGATAATGGTTGAACCTAAAAATGCCATTACAAAACAATATAAAACAATGTTTAAGTTAGATGGTATTGATTTGGAAATTGATGATAATGCTATAAGTGCGGTAGCAAAAAAAGCTATAGAGTTGAAAACTGGTGCTAGAGGTCTTAGAACCATTATGGAACAAAGTATGCTAGATTTAATGTTTAAAACTCCAAGTGATAAAACTATTAAAAAGATAACTTTAAGCGCTGATAGTATTCTTAATAAAAAAGAACCAATAATTATTAGGCAAGAGATAGAGTCTAAGAAAGCTGAGGAAACTAAAATTAAAGAAAAGAAGCCAGAAAAAGCTGTTAATATGGTTTCATAATATAAAGATATAGGAATTGTCCTATATCTTTTTCTTTTTAATGTTTTATTAATATACGCATTTTTGTTTGAGAAATATATGTGATTACATTATAATATACTATTATGAAATATTTGTTTGATATTTTAAATTTTTAAGGAGTTGCAATGTTAAAGGTAGAAAATATTAAAAAGTCATACGGAAATAATGTAATACTAAAAAATATAAATTTAGAAATCCAAGAAGGCGAAGTTTATGGCTTGATTGGTGCAAATGGTGCTGGTAAAACAACATTATTTAATATAATTGCTCAGGTTTTAGATTATGATGAGGGTGGAATATTTATTGATGGTAAGAAAATCAACACAATTAATGATTTATCTCATAAATTAGGTTATATAATAGATATTCCAGCTTTGTTTGATTATATGACAGCATTTGAATATCTTGAGTTTATATATTCTCCAAGCAATAAAACAAAAGAAGAAATAAGAGCTAGAAGTGAAGAAGTTTTGGCTCAAGTTGGATTGCTTGAAGTTGGAAATAAGAGAATTAGGGCTTTTTCAAGAGGTATGCGACAAAAAATGGGTATTGCTGCTGGATTGATTTTTGAACCTCAAATTATTCTAATGGACGAACCTTCTAGTGCGTTAGACCCAATCGGAAGAAGAGAAGTTTTACATATTATTCAATCTTTGAAAGCAAAAGGTAAAACTATAATTTTAAGTACACATATTCTAAATGATATTGAAAGAGTTTGTGATAGAGTTGGGCTATTGGTTGATGGAAATATTGTTATAGAGGGAAATTTATCCGATGTAATGGCAAATTATAGCGAAAATAAGATATGTGTTACTTGTTCAAAGGAAGATAAATTAAAACTTTGCCAGATAATGCAAGATAAAAAGTTATCGAAAGATTTCGAACCTAAAGCAAGCGCTTTAGAAATTGCTTATAAATCTAAGAAGAATAAACAAGAAATACTAAAAGCAATCATTGAAAGTAAGGTTGAATTTACAGATTTAAGCTTAAAGCATAAATCTTTAGAAGAAATATTTATATTAGAAAGTAAAAATAAGGAGAGTGAAAAATAATGGAATTTAAAGCTTGTGTAAAGAAAGAGTATTTAGAAACTGTTAGAGGTAAGAAATTTTATTCTCTTTTAGCTCTTAGTATTGGTATGGCTTTATTTGCAATGATTTATGTTGTTGTTATGCAATTAATAAAGGGCGTTGTTGATACAAGTACCGAAGTAGGTTCGGAAATGGCAATTATGTTTGAAAGATCGTATGCAATTGGAATAGGTTTTTTCCAAGCATTTATGCAATCATATTTCTTCTTGGTTTTGGTAATCTTATTTGCTAGTGCTATTTCTAAACAAATTAAAAATAAACAATGGATTTTGCCTATAAATGCTGGAATGAAGCCAAGAAACTTGATTTTAGCAAAAATATTAGTTAGTTGCTTATCTGTGTTGGTTTGTTATTTAGCGGGAGTAATTCTTAATTTTATCTTTGTAATTTCATATTGTGAACCTATGGGTATGACAATTTCAAACCTACTTTTCTCATATTTGTGTGGTTTAATTTTTATTGAATTTATTGTGATTGTAACAATCTCTTTAAATGCGATAAGTAAGAAAATGTGGGTTCCAATTGTGGCAGTGTTTGCTGGATTTATTCTAATTAATGCAATTCTAGGAAATATTATATTGAAAGTTATTGATGGTGTTTCATTAACTATTTCGGATTTCACTCCATTCCTATTCCAAAGTGTTGCAATGGCAGGAGGAGTTACCACATATCCTTGGTATGCGTGGGTATCTGCAATTGTGGTTATGATGGTAATAGTGTTAGGTTTAATGGTTTGGGCGATGTTTTCAAATAAAGTTAAACCAGTTAAAACTAAAAAAGTTAAACCAGTTAAGGCTGAAAATATTGAAGCAAAATCGGCATAATTAAATACTTTTAAACTTAATTAAACACATTCCTTGTCAGTTTTTTCATATAATAAAGTGTATCGGATTATATGGAAGAAAAGGCAAGGATTTTTATTTTAAAACTTGCAAATTGTCTATTTAAGATTTTTCGCTGTCCGATAAAATAAATTATTTTACATAGTTTAAAGATTTTAAAATCTACTATTTAAAAATGGAGGTAAAAAATAATGTCATTTTTCTCAGGAAATAGGCAAGGAAATCTACCAGGACCAATGGTAGGCAATCCATTAAATGGGCTTTGTGAAAAAGCTGTGATACAAGTTAGAAAAGTTTTTGATGCCTGTATGAAGCAAATTCAACAAAGTGGTGTGGTTGTTACTCTATCAGATTTAACACCAGCAAACCCAACTTATCCATTAACTTTTGTTAGTTGTTCTGCAAATTCTAGCGGTATAACTCTTTCTGATGTGGTGGTTGATAGGTTTGATGATAAACCTTGTTTTGCAAGAGTTTCAGCGAATGCACAAGTTCCAATTACCGTTAATTATACCGATGCAAATGGTGTGGCTGGTAGTGGAGTTGCTTACATACCAGTTAGTAATGATGTGGTTTTATATGTTCCACAACCATCAATCGTACCTTATCAAGTTGAGGCATTTGGTGGAGCAGTTTGCTCTAATGGTACTGCTGGCGAAGAAAACACATTCACATTGGATATCTGCCTAACACTTGTTTTAAAAATTGTTGTTGAAGCGGATTTATTAGTACCATCTTATGGTTACGCACATATTCCACCTTGCCAAGAATTTTCACAAGATGTTTGTTCTGGTTTCTTCGATTTACCATTGTTTCCAGCACAACAACCAGTTGCAAATAACTAGGTTTTATAATATAAAGACGCTGGTTTATACTAGCGTTTTTTTGTGTTACATACATTGATTAATTTGACTACATAAGTAATAAATGATATACTATCATTAGTGTACATAATTTATATGTAAATCTTTTTTGTGGAGTTTAAAATGAAAGGTAAAAATTTATTAAAATTATTACTTGCTTTAACTATGACCGCTGTTCCAACTGTAGGTTTAGTTGGTTGTGGTGAGAGTGCTAGTCCTTCAGGTGGTGGTAGTGGAGGCTCTGGTCAGCATCAAGAAATGGGTGCAACATTTGATGTTGAGAATGGCATAGTTCAATATATAAAAAATCAAAGTGTTGGTAATTATAATTGCGATGATGTTAAATTGCCAACAGATTCAAATGTTTATGCTATAAGTTCAAATTTGCAATCATATAGCAACATTAGAAAACTTACAATCCCTAAGAATATCCAAAAAATTGTGGATAATAATGGTATCCCTTGCACAAACGAATTTTTGATTGAACAGTTTGGTTTGCTTGAAAGTAGTGATTTAATACAAGAAATTGTTGTTGAGGAAGGCAACATCGCCTTTTCTATGCAAAATGGCTTCTTGATTTATAATGGTATCACTATTTATGCCACTCCTAAAATTTTAGAAAATGAGAACTTGGATTTAAAATTAGAAAATATATCTAATAGAGTATTTACACGCTTTAATGATAATCAATCTTCAAAAACCAACTTGAAGAATATTTCTATTGATTTTAAAGGCAAAGAAGCTGGTGAAGTTGGTAATATTTTAGATGACTTATGCAGATGTATTTCAAATATTGAAAATCTTACACTAAAGAATTTATCTGCAGATAGTTCTTTAGATTTAAGAGATGTACATATTAAAAATCTTATCATATCAAACGGTAACGCTAGTATTTTTGCTGAGAATATTGATTCTATTTCTTTACAAGAAGGCGTGGAATCATTTAAATTCTCTGGTGGAGATAATGATGTTAAAATAACAATACCAAAAACTCTTAAAAATCTATCTGTGTATGCGGGTGGACAAATCACATATAATTTGCCATATTCTCAAATTGAATTTGAAGAGGAAGGATTATATAATAAATTTGGCTTGTATGATTATCCTGATTATTCCTATAAAAAACAAGGTTTGCAAGATGAACTATATTTAAGCGATTGTAATATAAAAATCAATTTTAAAGCTCACACAGTTGAAGATCAAAAGAAAGTTGAATTTTATCAAGCCTTTAATTATGAAATGGTTAATGATTATGTAGTGGTTTATGGATACTTTAAGTATGGTTATGGCGAGATTTTTATCCCAGAAACTGTTGATGGTTATCCTGTAAAACAAATTATATTTAGTAGTAATTCAAGTGAAAAGGGAGAACCTCAATTTGGCTCTTACTCAAAACTAAGTTTGCCAAAAACAATTGAAATGGTTACCTACGAAGATGAAAATGCTAACTACACATTTAATAGCGTTGAATTTAGAGGTACTAAAGCGGAGTTTAATGCTTTAAAACAACAATTAACTGTAATTAAGGATTATTTATGTGTTGGAAGTGTTATATGTTCTGATGGTGAAGTTGAACTAGCTCAAGCAATGCAAGTAAGCTCAACATATACATATAAGTATAATGGTAAAACATATTTAATAAATGCTGATTGGGTAAATGAAGCAATTGAAGTTATTGTATCAGATAGTACAGGCGAACTTTATCATAGACATTTTATAAATGATGAATATAATCATTATGATTTTGAATCGGATTATATGTATCTTGATATTGAAAACACTCAATTAGAATTAAATAAAACTAGCGTTTATGATACTGTAGAAGGTGTTAATTCTTATGATGTTACATTATCTGTTAATGGTTCAAGTAGAATAAATTCTTTATCAAAAGTTAGATTTGATGGCGGAATTGCACACCATTTTGAAGAAAAGATTATTGAAAATGCAACTTGTCATAATGTGGGTTATAAGGCAGATGTTTGCCCATATTGCGATCTTGAGGAAAAGGGAACAAGGCAAGAAATTCCTCAAACAAATCATAGTGTTGTATTAAGTATTAATTCGAATAATTTTGGTCGTTGTAATTCTTGCGGTGATTATTTGTTAGGTTCTTATAGTTATTCTAATGGCTATGTGTTTGAAGAATATGATGGTTATCAAGAATATAGAAACCAAGTTACAGATTTGATTATTCCATCAAATGCAGTTGTTAAATTTAATAGCAGTGTTTCAACTCTTTTCCCAAATCTAAGAAGTGTGCAAGTAAATAATATTAGCGATTGGTTTAAGTGTCAATTTGTTTCAGCTGAGAGCAATCCGCTATCAATAGGAATTGCATTAAATGTTAAAAATGCAACTTCTGGAAATTTTGAACCAATAAAGAATCTAATTATTGATAGTTCAATTTCAAAGCTAAATAATTATGCATTTTATGGTTGTACTGGTTTAGAAAGCATAGACTTTGGAACAGGTAATTTAACAGTTGGTGAAAGTGCGTTTGCTAATATTACAAGCTTAAAAACTTTGAATATACCAAGTTTTAACACAAACTTAAGTTCAACAACATTCGATAGTTGTGCAAATGTTACAACAATAAAGAATATTACTTCTAATCAATACGGTGCAATTAATAATTTAAGGGAAACAAGTAATTTTATTTGTGAGAACTTATATTTTAATGGTGGAAATTCTGATGCGTTTGGTAGTGTTTCAAAAGTTTATATAGAAATTGAAAGTGATTATGATTGCTATATTAATAACGCTTTTCAAACAAGTGACCTTTATATAGATAATTTGGAATTATGGTTTAATAAAGTGAGATTTAGTTCAAATGAAGATAATTCATTATCTAAAAATGGAACATTCAATCTTTGGGTAAAGAATAACGATACTTATGAAAAGGTTACAGGTGAACTTGTAGTTCCGGAGAGTGTAAGTTATATTTCTGATAGTTCGTTAAAAATAAATGGTCTAACAAAAGTTGTTTGTAATAAGAACTTATCCGATTTTAGCGAAAATGCTTTAGCGGATAGTTTGGAAGAATTGTCTATTCCTGTTGGTTTGGTTAAAAATATTACAACTTTTGTTAGAAAATTAAATGTTTTATACGATGGTAGTAATACCACTTTAATTGGTAAAACAATCAATTCAGTAAATTATAATGCTTTAGAAGGTTCATTTGAAGAGGTTGTATTAGAAAAGGGTATAACCACTATTGGCGAAAATGCGTTTAATAATTCAAAAACTATAAAGAAAATTAACTTAGATAATGTTGAAATTATAGGTAGTTATGCATTCGCAGGTTCTAGTATTGAAGAACTTGGCAAAACTTTGAATTTAACCACGCTAGCAAATGGTTCATTTAATAATTGTGGTAGTTTAAAATATTTCTGCCTTGGTGCGGTTAAATCAATTGGCAGTTATTCCTTTAAGGGTTGTACTGAATTACAAATTGAATCTGGTTACGATGGTTGTATAAAAACTATTGGTGCAGAGGCGTTTGCTGGATTAAAGCCAATTGAGTTTATTGATTTATCTGCAATAACTAGTTGCTCTCCAAATGCGTTTAATAATACTATTGTAAAGGGTATTACAATTGGAGATTATGATTCATCGCTTAATGTAAATCCAACTGAAAAATTGGTAATTAAAAATGCATCAACATCTTTATCTTTTAGCTCTTTAAATGATAATATCGAAATTCATCTTCCAAAGGGCGTTGCAGATATTTATGGTAAATCAAATGCAAATTGGAAAGTATATTTTGATGGTACAATTTCTGATTGGGCGAGTGTAAATTTCCATACTGGTGGAATATCTCAATTGTATATAGGGAATACTCTTGCTGAAAACATTACAATTGAAAATGTTGATAATATTGGATTAGCTTTTGCAAATATTAGTTCAATTAAATCTGTTGTAATTAGAAATGCTAAAACAATCGCAGAAGGTGCGTTTGCTAATTGTGAAAACCTACTTTCTGTAACTATAGAAAATTCTAATACAAATAAGCCAAATTTAAATAGTACATTTGAAAATTGCGTAGCATTAAGAACTGTTGAATTAAAGGGTGATCTTGGTACTTTGAATAATACTTTCTTAGAATGTTCAAATCTTGAAAGTGTGGTTTGTGATGGCGAAGTAACATTACATAATATAGTATTTAAAAATTGTAATAAGCTTAACACATTGTCTATTCCAAAAGCAGTTAGAACTAAATCTTCAAGCGGTAGTTCAACACAATTATTTAGTGGAATGAACAATATAAATACATTAGTTGCAACAGCAGATTTTGTTAATAACTTAGATTCAGAGTTAGTTTATGGAAATAGTTTAAATATCAGTGAACTAGATGTTAGATTTGCCACAGCAACGGCATTAAATAATTTATCTTATACTAATCCTAGTTCTGTAACAATTGCAGAGGGTATAACTCAAATACAAGGACTTGGTAATAAAGTTCTTACAAGCTTAACATTGCCTTCAACTATTCAAGCAATTTCAACTTCATATAAGAGTTGTTCATCAAATATAGGTAAAAACACAATTGTAAACTTAGGCTTTGATTTTAATGAATACATTAATAATAATTTCAGTTTCTCATTATTTGAAAAAACTCAAAATGTAAACTTAAAAGATAACGCTTCATTCCCAAGTATTGTAGAATTAACAGATGCAATAAGTATTGGTAAAAATATATTTAAAGGAATGAAATGTTTAACAAAATTATCATTACCTGATGGTTGCACATTTAGTGGAGATTTTATTAAAGGTTGCGATAATCTAACTGAATTAAGCGTTCCTTATGGCGAACAAAGTATAACTGATATGTTTGGTGGAACAATCTCATCAAAACTATCAAAAATAAGCATTGGCGCTTGGAAAACAAATAGTGATAATAGAAAAGTTATCCCAGATAATATGTTTAAGGATTGCAAAGCAACAACATTATCTTATCCTAACGACTTTGAGGTAATAGGTGAAAGTTCATTCGAAAATACAGATATTAACACATTTGTAGTTCCAGATACTGTCTTTAGTATTGAGAAAAATGCATTCAAAAATGCTAAGAATTTGGTAAGTATAAGTATTTCTAAAAATTGCGAATATATTTTAGATGGTGTATTTAGCGGTTGTGAAAAACTAGAAAGTCTAACCTTAAATAAAGCATATAATACTATTCCAAATCTATTTGTTTTTGATTTTAATACTTATGAATATTCAATTCCAGAGAGTTTAAAAACTGTAACAATTGGTAGTTGGAGTGAAACTACTGGTAGTAGAAAACATATCCCTAATAATATGTTTAAAGGATTAAAGGGCGTAACACTTAGTTATCCAGCAGATTATGAAATCATAGGTGATTATGCGTTTGCCGGTACGGATATTGAATCGCTTGAAATTTCTTCATCTTGTAATGAAATAGGTGCTCACGCATTTGAAAATTCTTCGGTTACAAAAGCTGTTATTCCAAATAGGGTAACGATAATAGAAGAATATACATTTGCAAATTGTGCAAATTTAAAAGAAGTTTGCTTTAGTTCATATTCTCAAAGTAAAATGTTTAAAAAATTTGCATTCAAAAATTGTGGTAATATTGAATTAACAAAGATTGAAGTAAGTGATGATTCTGTAGGTTATGATAATTTTATATCTTGTTGGCTAAATAGTTCATTCTATTATGATGCAACAAATGTTGATGCATCAGCAAATCCAGTTTATTATAGTAATAACTTATATTACGGAAATAGAGTAGTAGAGAATGTTAAGGCGGAAGCACCTAAAAATATTTCTCCGTTTGCATTTATTAATTTAAAATCTCTAAAAACTGTAAACTTAACTGGTACTGCAAACACTTTGGGTGTGAGTGCATTTGAAGGTTGTGATGCTTTAACTAGTATTAAGTTTAGTATAAATGAGAGTATTCCAGATAGATTGTTCTATAACTATACAAATCTAAAAGAGGTAAATATTTCTTGCGTTGGTAGTATTGGTAATTATGCGTTTGCAGTTTCAGATGAAAAAAGTAGCGCACTTGAAAATGTTACATTAGGTTGTACAACAACTATTGCAACAAATGCTCTTAAAAATTGTAAGAATATATTAGAAGTAAATATTGGTACAAAGAATAATTCCGATTTCAATGGATTGCTTGATGATGCAACAAAACTTTATAAAGCTGAAATTGCATCAAAAACAGGTTATGCATTTGGAAAATCTTCATATAGTTATGGCGATAATCAATTTAAAAACTTACAATACTTAACATATAGGCTTGATTTTGATAGCAAAAATAATGAAAATGCAAAAGTAACATTTGGTTCAAATAAAATCTATACAAAATCTTTAAAACAACTTACGTTTAAAGGAACAGGTACATTATCTATAACTTCCTCTTTAACTCCATACGGAAGTTCATTGTATAGTTTGAATTTTATAGGTAAGAATAATTCTTCAGATTTAGTAATTGGTAGTATTTCAGCAGATGCATTCCAAGGTACTCATGGTAAGATTAAATTAAAAGAACTATATAATACAACTCAAACAAATATGCAAAAAGATGTAAGTGGTGCAGTAAATTCATTCTATGAATCTGTTGTAAACTACACAACTGATAGTTCAAATATCGTAATTGCTGAGAATTATGATGGTGTTTACTTTAAACGAATAGATAGTACAACAAATGAAACTTATTTTGAATTGATAGACTTTAGAGAGGATAATAGAGCATCTTATGAATTTGTTGACTCTATAGATAAAGTAATAGATATAAATGGCGAAGAACAAACATTGGGAAATATCAAATATTCAACATTGTTTGGTGGTCATTTAAATGAAACAATTGAAGAATTAATGGTTTCAAAAGGTTTTGCTGAAAATGAAATTGGTGGATTTGGTGCTATTAATAAAGTTACCTATAAAGAGGGCGTTGAAAAAATACTTGGTATAAAACCTTTAGGATTAACTCCTTCACTAACTGAAATAGTTATACCAAGCACACTAAAAGCAATCTGTGGTTTTGCTGGCTCTACAAATTTAACAACCATTTCATTATTGGGTAAAGCTCCAGCGTTAACCACTATATCAAATGATGCATTTAAAAATTGTTCTAAATTAACTGATATTTCAGCTTTGATGGGTGAGGGTTTAACTAAAATTTGTGATGGTGCATTCTCTGGAACGGGCATAACATCTGTTACATTACCATCAACATTGCAAATTATTGGTTTCGCTGGTGATACATCTTTGTTTGGAACTGGAGTATTCTCTAATTGTAATAATCTTGTAAGCGTTACTATTCCATCTGATTCAGAGTTAACATTAGTTGGTAAAAAATCGTTTATGAATACAGGTATCACATCAATTAGTTTGCCTGAAAATATTCAAACAATAGGTGCATCTGCATTTGAAAATTGTTCAAGTTTGGTTAATGTAACAGGATTGAATGGGGAGAATTTAACAAGCATAGAACAAAGTGCATTTGCTAGTTCTGGAATTAGAGAAGCGATTCTTGGTAATGGCTTAACCACATTATATTGGAGAACATTCTATAATTGTCCAAACCTAGAAACAATAACTCTTGGTGCTAATTTAGAGATTATTACTGGTGCAACAGAAAATTATTTGTTCTATGGTTGTAATAAATTAACCACTATTAATTCACCATATAACGATACTATAAAATATTTTGCTAAAGGAAATAACTTATTTGTTCGTACAGCTAGTAGCCAAACATTGATTTATGTTGCAAATGGCTCAACAGGTTTATTTGATGCTGATGGAAAGGCGTATGCAGATATAGATTATATTGATGAATATGCATTCACAAATTATGCTGGAAATACAACCGAATGGGAATTACCAATCTCTGTTAAAACAATTGGTGCAAGTGCGTTTAGAAATTCAAAAGTAACTAAATTAATATTTGGTGGTGTAAGAAAAATTGAAAATTATGCTTTTGATAGTTCATCAATTCATACAATAGTTTCAAGCAAAAATTCAACCGAAACAGGTATTAATTTCAATGAGAATTTAACAATTCTTGGTGATGGTGCATTTATGAATTGTAATAGTTTAACAACCGTTACTCTTCCATCATCAATCACATCAATTTCAAAGAACTTATTTGCAAATTCTAGTTTAACTAGTATTAATATGCCAAATGTTATAACAATTGGCGATAATGCATTTAGTCATTCAAAATTACAAAGTGTTCATTTAAGTAATCTTCTTGAAAATATAGGTGCTTCTGTATTTGAGGGCTCTGAATTGAGAAGTGTTACATTTGATAGTGATTTTAAGCTAAATTCTATAGCTCAAAATATGTTTAAAAATACGCAATATCTTGCAAGTATTAAATTGCCAAGTTCAATCATTAAAATCGAAGAAGGTGCATTTGAAAACTCAATATTGGGTTCGATAGATTTAACTAATATCACAATTAAAAATCTTGAATTAGGCAAATCATCATTAAAGGGTACAAGAATTACTAATTTTGATTTTGCTAAAGTTGGTGAAATTGGAGATAGTGCATTTGAAAATTCTAGCCTTACAACTCTTGAATCTTATAAAAATAATACCACAAGTTCAAGTATTGGTGCTAGAGCGTTTGCAAACACTCCTATAGCATCAGAAATCTATATTCCGGGTAGTGTTACTTTAATTGGTGAAAATGCTTTTGCGGTTTCAGATGTATCTCAAATCGCAAAATTAACTACTCCTTATATTGGTAAAAATGCAATAACAAATAGTTCAACTACTGATTATGCAGGTGGTTTAAGTTATTTCTTTGGTGAAGAGATTACATCATTAAACACTCTTGAAATAATAGAATACAATAACTCTTATTCTAATATAATCTTAGATTTGAAGTCTTTAGAAAATACAACTATTATTAATTTGAAGTTATTTAAAAGAATACTTAAGATAGTTGATACAGGTGAAGAATTATATATTAATAAAAATAAAAACATACAAAATTTCTATTTCAATGGAACATTAGAAAAATGGTGTGAAATTGATCAAACAGTTGATGCTTCATTATCTCAAATAACTGAAAATATTTATTGTAATGAAACTTTGATTGAAGGTGATATAACAGTTGGAGATGCAACCAGTGAGAATGGATTAAGTATTAAACCTGGTAAGTTTAAAGATTATAATAAGATTACAAGTATCACATTAGCTGGAAAGAGCGTGGGAGTTGGAACAAGCGCGTTTGAAAATGTTAATTTAGTTAGTATAAATAGAGATGCTTGTGAAACTTTGATGATTGGCCCATCAGCATTTAAAAATACAAAATTAACAAATATTTCTTTAACTGAAAATGATAGATTAACTGGATTGGAAGGAATTGATGGAGAACATTTTGCAAATATTCAAACTTTACAAAGTGCATCACTTTCTATTCGTAACTTAGTTAGCAAAAATGCAACTTATGCGTTCAAAAATTGTACAAACTTGAAAGATGTTACAATTGCCGATTCTGTAAATTCTGCAATAGTTGTAATCACTCATATTATTCCAGATGGAACATTCTATAATTGTAGTTCAATTACAAATATAACTATTCCATCTAACACAACTTATATTGGTGTATCTGCATTTGAAAATTGCTCAGCATTAAAAGCAGTTGGTATTTCGTTCTCTAAAGTTACTTATGCATCAGATTCTTCTGATAATGGTAAATACTTATTAATTGAAAATAATGCATTTAAAAATTGTACAACTTTAGAAACTCTAACATTCAAAAATGTTTATGGTTATGATATAACTCATAATGATACAGAACATAACTTAATGGGTGATTTCATTGTTGGAAGATATAATGCAAATGGTGAAAGTACAATAGATGAATATGATGTAAAAATAGAAAAATATCATTCATTGATTGGTTTTAAAGATTTCGCATTCTTGAATTGCACTAATTTGAAGAAAGTTTATTATGTTGGAACAGATTCAACTATAACAGATTACTACGAAGGCAATTATAAAAAACTTTGGGCAGACAATATCTTCCAAGTTAATAGTAAGTTAGAAAACTTCGGAACTTATGAATGGTATAATACAATATTCAGTTCAAATCCATTATATTATGGTGGAACATTATATGTTGGTACTAGCGTTGAAACAGCAACCCCAGTAACTGAAGTTTCAAGTGCAACTGGCGATATAAAGAGAACTGCTTGGACTGGTTCATCAATAACTAAAGCAACTATTGGTACTACTCAAAATGATTTCTATTCATTTGTAAATTGTAAATCATTGAAAGAAATAATAGCTTGTAATACTAGTGTGTTTACATTTGCATCTAAATTTATTGGCTGTACATCAATTGATACAATAACTTTAGATAATGCTGCATCTAACTATGGATTTAGTACTGGTAATTGGAAGGCGGAAAATGGTTTAGTATATAACAATGAAGTAAATGGTGTTCCTAAATTATGGCTTGTTTATGGGAATTCTTATAATGATAGTAATCTTAATTTGAAAGATGCTAGTGGATATGATACTGGTATAAAAACTATTAATCCTTTTGCGTTCTCTGCAAGTACTGTAAGTGATGTTACATTAACAGATTGTAATTTGATAAAACAAAATGGTTTAGCATTATCAAATATCACTAATCTAACCATACAATCAAAAGTATGGAATTTGATAGAGAAAGGTAAATATGGTGTTAGTGTTGAAGGAAATAATGTTAATAATTATCTTGAAATATTAAAAGACCCTAGCAAAGGAACAACAATGTCTTGCTAAACTAAAGATAAAAACATACTTGTTTAAAACAGGTATGTTTTTATTTTGCAGTTTGCTTGTAATTTTTTAAATATTTTGATATGCTATTAAGGTAAAAAAGGAAAATTTATGAAGGTATATGCAATTTCGGATTTACATTTGAGTTTGTCTGTAGATAAGCCAATGAATATATTTGGCCCAGTTTGGGAGAATTATTTAGAAGATATTGAAAAGGATTGGAACAAAAAAATTAAAGATGATGATATTGTTTTAATTGCTGGTGATGTTTCTTGGGCAATGCGTTTTGATGAGGTAAAAAACGATTTAAAGTATATCAAGTCTTTTAAGGGTAATAAAGTTTTTATTAAGGGTAATCACGATTATTGGTGGAGCAGTATTTCAGCATTAAGAGCCGAACTTGATGATAAAACATTTGCGTTGCAAAATGATGCTATTAAAATTGGGAATTATGTAATCTGTGGTAGCCGTGGTTGGACCGCAAAAGAGAATGGTAGGTTTAAAAATGCCGATGATGAGAAGATTTATAAACGAGAACTTATTAGAATGGAGCTTTCTTTAAAAAATGGTAAGGCATTGATGGAAGAAGGGGATAAATTGATTGTTATGCAACATTATCCGCCAATGAATAATAAATGCGAAAAAAATGAATTTACAGAGTTATTCGAGCAATATGGAGTAAATAAAGTGGTTTATGGGCATCTACACGCTTATGATAAAGGCTATAAAATGAAATTTACAAAAAACAAAATTCAATATTTCCTAACATCTTGTGATTTAGTTGGGAATAAACTAGTTAAAATATATTAAGATTAGGGAGTTCCTAAAATCTCAAGCAAATTGCTTGAGATTTTTTCGCCTTTATAAAGGGCGATTTGCTTAAAAATCTTTAAGCAAAGGAACTCCCATTCTCTATTTTTTTGATTTTTTAAAAAAATAGAAATATGCTATATTTTTAATAAATCGTTAAAAAAAATTGCTAAAGTGGTTAAAAATGGTTGGAAGTGGTTAAAATTTGGTATATAATACAATTGTAAAGGAGAGAATATGTTCTTTGGCGAGTTTTCTCATCAAATTGATGAAAAGGGAAGGTTGAGAATTCCAGCAAAGTTAAAAACAGACCTAAAAAATGAGTTTGTTATAACAAAAGGTACAAATGGTTGCCTATTTGTTTTTAATAAAGCATATTTTGAAAATCAGTTTTTAAATAAGCTTATGGAAGTTCCCACATTTGATTTAGATGCTCAAAAGCCAATAAGAGCATTGCTTAGTTCCTCTTTCGAGGTTGCTGAAGATGCCCACGGCAGATTCTTACTTCCTTTAGCATTAAAAGAATTCGCAAAGATAAATAAAAATGTTGTTTTTGTTGGTGTGGGAAACAGGATTGAAATTTGGAGCGAAGAAAACTGGAAAGCTTATTTGATGGATGATGGTTCATTTGATAAGGTTGTAAGCAATCTAGGGAAGTATAGTGTGTAATGGAAAAACATTTTAATCACACACCAGTTATGTTAAACGAATGTATTGAAGGCTTGGCTATTAAGGAAGATGGCATATATGTAGATGGCACTTTCGGCGGAGGAGGCCACAGCAGTGAGATACTAAAGCGTTTAACCACGGGCAGATTGATAGCTATAGATAAAGATGATGATGCCTTAAACAATGGAAAAAACAAATTCGAAAGCGATTCTAGGATTGTATTTGTTAAGTCTGATTTTAAAAATTTGAATGAGGTTTTAGCAGGTCTTAAAATTGACAAGGTAGATGGAATTTTATTGGATTTGGGAGTTAGTAGTTATCAATTGGATACAGCAGAAAGGGGATTTTCATATAGGTTTGATGCACCGCTCGATATGAGGATGGATCAAACCAAAGACCTAACTGCCTATACTGTGGTAAATTCATATTCAAAAGAAAAATTGTTAAAAATTCTCTACGAATATGGCGAAGAACAAAATGCAAGAAAGATAGTTGATAAAATAATAAAGCAAAGAGCTATAAAACCTATTGAAACAACTATTGAATTATCCAATCTTGTCGAGTCTTGTATTCCTAAAAAATACAATACTGGCAGGAGCGGAGCCACTAAGGTTTTTCAAGCAATAAGAATTGAGGTAAATCACGAATTAGAGGATTTAGAAGAAAAACTTGAAAAAATGTCACATACGCTTAAAAGTGGTGGAAGATTCGTGATTATCACATTCCATTCACTTGAAGATAGAGCGGTAAAAAATGTATTTAAAAAGTTATCAACTGATTGCTTATGTGATAAACATAGTCCAATTTGCGTTTGTCATCATAAGGCAGAAGTTAAACTTATTAATAAAAAACCGATTATACCAACAGAGAAGGAGCAAATAGAGAATAAACGAAGTACTAGTGCAAAATTAAGGATTGTAGAAAAGATTTAATTTTGGAGGAATGAAAAATGGGATCATATAAAAAATTAATACTTGATGAAAAAGCAAACACAGTTATTGGTAAGGAATTTGAAGAGCCTTATCAAAGTGCTGTTTCGAGCCAAGTTAAGAAATTTGATAAGTATAATTCTGAAAAAGTAAGAGATTTATTTGCAGAGTATGATAGCGTTACTGTTAATGATACAGATTTAAAAAATCTTACATTAGTTAAAGCAAATGCTATTGAAAAAGAAAAATTATCTTTTAGATTCAAATTATTTATAGCTAGTGCATCTGCAATTGTCGCTTTGATGTTGTTTATGGTAATTTATAATATATTTGTTATAAATTCACTAGGTAATGGCATACAAATATTGCAAAACAATGTTATGGCTGAGCAGAATAGTTATAATCAATTAGTGGATAGGTCTAACCAAAATGAATCAAAGATTCAAGAAAAATTGGAAGCACAAGGTTATTCTCCAATCACAGATGATGCGATAATCACAATTGAACTAGGAGAAACTAGCCAAGTTTATGAACTTAAAGGAGAAACTAACTGGTTTGATGCGTTCTGTAACTTTATCAGCAAATTATTTGTTGGAGGTTAATATTTGTTAAACAATTCAATAAATTCGTTACAAAAGAGGTTATTAGCGATATTTTTGCTTGTAACCTTTATTTTTTTGATTATAATATTTAGATTAGTTTACTTACAATTAATTAATGGTAATTGGTTGCAAATGAAAGCACAAGGCCAATGGAGCAGAGATTTGCCACTTAATGCAAAGAGGGGAAATATTTATGATTCAAATGGTGTAGCACTAGCAGTGAGCTATACCACTTATGATGTTTATGTTCGACCTAGTATGATAGAAAATGATAATCTTGTGGCAGTTACATTAAGTGAAACACTGGATATAGATTACGATACTTTAATTTCCAAAATTTCGCAAAAACAATATAGTGAAGTTTTAATAAAGATGCAAATTTCAAATGAACAAGCAGAAAAATTAAAAATTGCTAATGTTAAGGGTATAAAACTTAGTGAAAATAATTCAAGGTTTTATCCTTATGGGGATTTAGCAACTCAATTATTAGGATTTACCACAATAGACAATATAGGTCAGGCAGGATTGGAAGCACAATATGATAAATATTTAACAGGTGTTGATGGCTATGCTGTGGAACAAAGTGATGTAAATGGTGTTAAGATTGAAAATACTTTAAACTACTATATTCCTTCAATTAGTGGTTGCGATTTAAATTTAACAATAGATGTTAATATTCAAAAAGCAAGTGAAAAAGCATTAATGCATTTAATGGAAGAACAAAGACCTAAAACAGCAACAGCAATTGTTATGAATGTGAATTCAGGCGAGATTGTAGCATTGAGTTCAAAACCATCTTTTGATTTAAATAATCCGCCTAGAGATGATGTCAAAACATTATTAGATAATGTAAGAAATCTATCTATTGTTGATGTTTATGAACCGGGTTCAACATTTAAAGTTTTAACAATGGCATCAGCTCTTGATGCAGGAGTAGCACATTTATCCGATACATTTTACGACCCAGGATTTTGTATGCTAGATGGTGAAAAGATTAAATGTTGGAAATCTATAGGACACGGCAGTCAAACGCTTACAGAGGGGCTTTGTAATAGCTGTAACACTGTATTTGTTGATTTGGCTCTAAGACTTGGTAAAGATAGAATGTATGAGTATTTTAGTAAGTATGGCTTAGGTAAAACATTGGGTGTTGATTTCCTTGGAGAGGCGAGCGGAATACTTATGGATAAGGAAGATGCAAAGAATGTGGACTTGGCTAGAATGGGCTTTGGTCAAGCAATAGCGGTAAGTCCAATTCAATTAATAACAGCAATTTGTTCGGTTTTAAATGGTGGAAATTTGATGAAACCTTATTTGGTTAAAAGTGTTACAGACTCATTTGGAACAACTATTTATGAAAATTCTCCTCAAAAGATTAGAAATACAGTTTCAGCTGATACAAGTGAAAAAATTAGAGGAATGTTTGAGCAAGTTGTTAAGCAATATTCTGGAATTAATGCTTTCATTGAGGGTTATAGAATTGGAGGAAAAACGGGAACAAGTCAGAAATATGTTAATGGTGCAATTGGCGATAAATATATAAGTTCGTTTATTGGTGCATTCCCAGCAGATAAGCCTGAATATGCCGTTTTGATTATTGCAGATGAACCTAGTGCGGGTAACTACTTTGGTAGCGTTGTTGCAACGCCTTATGCAAAAGAAATAATGGTTGATATGTTACAATACTTAAAGTATGAGCCTATGAACTTAGAAGAAGATAAAGCTAAAATGGAAAAGAACATAGTAATGCCTAATTTGGTTGGAAAAAGCATTGTTGAAGCTGTTAATATATTAAATGAATTATGCTTGCAGTTTGAAATCTCTGGGGAAGGATACTATATAACATCTCAAACTCCAGCACCTTCAACTTTGCTTTATAAGTATGCAATTGTGGTTCTAACTGCTTAAATTTGTTGAAAAATATATAAAAGACAAGATTATTATAGAAATATTTTGTCTTTTTTTATACATTTGTAAAATTTGCTTATTTGATATAATAAAATATTTGTAACTAAAAGAAAAATGGAGAAAGAAATGAAAAAATTATCTCAATTATTAGATAATATGAAAATAATATCTAAAAAGAATTTTAAAGATGTTAATATCAATTCGCTATTTCATTCATCAAAAGATTGTGAAAGAAATTCGCTATATTTTTGTATAACAGGAACTAAAGTTGATGGTCATAATTACGCTGATGAAGCCATAAAAAATGGTGCAGTGGCTTTGATTGTTGAAAAATATCTACCAGTTGATGTTCCGCAAATTTTAGTACAAAACACAAGAATTGCAATGTCGCAAATTGCAAATAACTTTTATGATAAGTCGGCTGAAAAGTTAAAAATCATTTCAATTGTTGGAACAAATGGAAAAACAACCACGAGTATGATTTTAGCCAAAATTTTAAGAACTTGCGGAAAAAGTGTTGGTGTTGTTGGAACAAATGGTGTGTATTTTGATGAAGAATTATCTTTGCCTTGCGATTTAACAACGCCAGACCCAATTGAAATGCATTATATTTTTAGTCAACTTGTAGCATTTAAAATTGAATATGTGATAATAGAGGCGAGTGCACACGCAATTTTCTTGAATAAACTTTATGGCATTAAATCGTTAATCGGAATTTTTACAAATATAACTAATGAGCATTTGGATTTCTTTGGTACAATGGAAAATTATGCAAGTGTTAAGATGAACTTTTTTAATGAAGATAGTATGGAAAATGCAATTATCAATATAGATGATAAATACGGAAAAGAACTTGCCGATAAAATAAAGATACCATATCTAACTTATGGAATATTTAATCCATCAAATACATTCGCCGTGGATATAAAAACAAGTATGAAAGGTACTTCTTTTATAGTAAATTCCGATGACACATTGTTAAAAATAAATACGGAATTAGTTGGTGATTTTAATGTTTATAATATTCTTGCTGGTATAACAGCAGGACTTATGTTAGGTTGTAAAGTTGAATGTATAGAAAAAGCATTGAAAAAATTAGAGCGTGTTGATGGTAGATTTAATGTTTATGAACTTCCTAATAATATAAAAATAATTATTGATTTCGCACATACTCCAGATGGTTTTGAAAAAACTTTATCATTAGTTAAGTTGCTAAGAAAAGGCAGAATTATCACTTTATTTGGTTGTGTTGAGTATTCGGATAGTAATAAAAGAAAATTAATGGGTGAAGTTGCAGATAAATATTCAGATTACTTAGTTTTAACAGCAGATAATCCTAACAAAACAAGTGTTCAAGAGATTTCTAAAGATATTGTGGCTGGAATAAAAAAATGCAAATATGAAATAATTGAAGATAGAAAGGTTGCAATTTCAAAAGCATTTGGTGAGTTAATTAAAAACGATACATTGGTATTACTTGGAAAAGGTGCTGAAAAACATCAAAAGATAAATGGAATTTTAATGGATTATTCCGATATAGATGTTGTTAAAAATCTTTTGAAAAAATAGGTTGTTTTATGCAGAAAATATTACTTTGTTTCTTGTTGTCATTTATATTTTCATTAATCATTTCTCCGCTAGTTATAAAGTTAATTAAATTAATGAAGGGTAAGCAGAGTATTCTTTCTTATGTTGAAAAACATAAAAGCAAACAGGGAACATTAACGATGGGTGGACTAATATTTATTTTTGGTTCGATATTCTCATTTGCTTTTGTTATGTTTGGCAATAATACATTGGCATTGGTTTCCATTCTAACAATGTTTGGATTCGGGCTTCTTGGCTTTTTAGATGATTTTATAAAAATCAAATTTAAACAAAACTTAGGATTGCGTGCTTATCAAAAATTTATTGGACAAATTGGTTTAGGTTTAATTTTAGGATTTTTTATTTACAATAACTCCCTAATTGGAGATAAACTACTAATTCCTTTTACAGATAAATCAATTGAAATAGGCTGGTGGATAATCCCTTTTGTTACAATATTCTATGCAGCTGTTGTTAATAGTGTAAATTTCGTTGATGGATTAGATGGCCTTGCTGGTTCGGTTACATTTGTAACAATAATTGCATTTTCATTTTTAATAGGCATTGTTAATTTAAAATCTGTTGGTTCTGGATTTGTTGGAAATGCTCAGGCAGAAGAATATTACAATTTGATTACATTGTCGGCAGGTGTTGCTGGTTGTGTTTTAGCTTTTCTAGTTTTAAATTGTTTTCCAGCTAAAATATTTATGGGTGATACTGGCTCGCTAGCATTAGGCGGATTTCTCGCTAGCATTGTAGCATTTAGTGGACAATACTTAATGATTTTTATTGTTGGATTTATATATGTTTTAACAACATTTAGTATTATTCTGCAAGTGGGCTATTATAAACTAACTAAAAAAAGAATTTTTAAAATGGCACCATTACATCATCATTTTGAACAGTGCGGACTGCACGAAAATAAAATAGTTGTTATTTATACTGCAATAACTATAATGTTAAGTGTTTTTTCAATCATATTGAGCATATAATTTATTATAAGGAGTTTAATATTGGAAACTTATAATAAAGTATTGATAATGGGGTACGGTGTTAGTGGAAAAGCCGTGGAAAGAAAATTAATTAAGGAAAAAATAGATTATATAATTTATGATAAATCTAATATTCCAAACACTATAAATAAATTAAATAAAAAGATTTTTAACGGCATTGATTTGGTTGTTATATCTCCAGCAGTTTCAATTTTTGATAAATGGGTAAGATATGCAAAAAAGAAAAATATTAGAGTTGTTAGTGAACTCGAGTTTGGTTTTGAGTGCTTAAAATATAGGCCGAAATTAATAGCTATAACAGGAACAAATGGGAAAACAACAACCACTAAATTGATAAATGATATTATAATTGCTAATGGCTTTTCTAGTAAGGCGGTTGGGAATATAGGAGTACCATTAACGAGTGTTTGTGATGAAAAATTAGATTATGTAGTTTGTGAAGTAAGCTCTTTTCAACTGGAGGCTGTAGATAAATTTAAGCCAGATGTTGCAATATTATTGAATATTGCAGAAGATCATTTAGATAGACATAAATCGTTTAAAAATTATATAAATTCTAAGTTTGAAATTTTTAAAAATAATCCTAATTTATCTGTGTTAAATTATGATGATTTTATAACAAATTTAAATCTATTTAGAATTAATGGAAATAAGGAGTTTTTTTCAAAATCAAATAAATGCGATGGGTTGTTTATTGATGAAAATGGAATGGTTAAAGATGCTCAAAATAATTTTGTTTTTGACTTTAATAAATTGGAATTAGATAGGATATTTTATGAAGATTTATTAGCGGTTTTAGTGGTATGCAAGTATTATTTATTATCTGAAAAATATTTATATAATTTGTCAAAAAAATATATAAATATGACAAATAAGCGAGAAATATTGACACAAATAAATAATTATATGATAATAAATGATAGTAAAGCAACAAATATCCACGCTATGAAAAATAGTTTAAAATTATGCAATTCTCCAACAATTTTACTCTTGGGTGGAGTAGATAAACAACTAAATTTTGATGAATTTTTCAATGAGATTTTTACATATAATTTAAAGTTAATTATTGCTTATGGTGAAGTTAAAAAAAGAATTTTAAAGTCAGCAAAAAAGTATAGTTTTGATAAAATTTTAGTTGCTAAAAATTTAGAATCTGCAATAGAACTTGGTGTTTTAAATCTTGAAAAAAATGATATATTATTATTTTCTCCAGCCTGCTCTAGTTTTGATGAATTTAATGGTTATGAAGAACGTGGAGAATATTTTAAAAGTAAAATAAAAAGTTTATTGGAATAATGAAAAATGAGTAAAAGTTCTAAATATAATTTAATGTTAATAGTGCTTGTCTATTTGTTATGTTTTATTGGTTTGGTTTTTATTTATAGTGCTAGTAATTATAATGCCAGTAAAAATTACGGAGATAGTTTTCTATTTGTAAAGAAACAATTATTCGGTTTAATTGTTGGCAGTATTTTTCTATTTGTAATGTTTAAATTTGATTATCATAAATTAATCAAATTGCGTTGGTATATATTAATTGCATCTTTAGTTTTGTTAATGTTAGTTTTTGTTCCATTTTTAAGCGTGAGTGCAAATGGTGCTAATAGATGGATAAGTTTGTTTGGCATAAGTATTCAAGCGAGCGAAATTGCTAAATTTGGTTTTGTAATTTTCTCATCTATTTACATATCTAAGAATTATAACAAAATGAAAACTTTAAAAGGTTTCCTACCGGTAGTGTTAGTCGGTGGAGGAATGTGTTTACTAATTTTGCTAGAACCAAACTTATCGGTTACATTATGCCTAGGTATGGTTATGTTGTTAATGCTCTTAGTTGGTGGTATAAGTTTTAAGTGGTTTATGTTGTTATTAATCCCAGCATTATGTTTAGTTCCAGTTTTAATTATTATTGAGCCATATAGATTTCAAAGATTAATTGCATTTGTAAATCCTTGGGCAAATCCTTTGGAAGAAGGTTATCAATTAATTCAATCATTATATTCGCTTGGAGCTGGTGGATTGTTTGGTGTTGGATTATTTAATAGTAGGCAAAAGTATTTATTTTTACCTTTTAGCGAAAGTGACTTTATTTTTTCGATTATAGGTGAAGAAACTGGATTAGTTGGTTGCATTGTTTTATTCCTGATTTATTTGGCTGTAATTTCTCTAGGATTGAAAATAGCTTTAAATTCTAAAGATAGGCTAGGCGCATATATGGCCTTTGGAATTGTATCAGTTATATTTTGTCAACTTCTAATTAATCTGTGTGTTTGTACGGGTCTGATTCCGCCTACAGGCATTCCGCTTCCGTTCATATCGGCAGGTGGAAGTAGTTTAGTAGTTTTTCTAGGTGCGATAGGTATTTTATTAAATATTTCAAAACAGAGTTATTATCCGAAAACTCTAGTGACTTAAAATTTAAAATATTTAATTTTATAAAGAAAAAGAGTAAGCAGAGTGTTAATCCTTAGTTATAAATTCACTAGCAAAGTTAATTTTAAATTGTAAATTCAAAACAACTCTCTTGAAAAAATAAGCAGTCTGTGTTATACTTTTCGCTATAGGGGAGAATTATAAAATGAGTGATAATATCTATGAACAATTAAATAAATATTTTGCAGAAGAAGTTAAAATTATCAAAGAGAATGAAAAAAGAAAAATTGATTTAGATTCATTATCTAATGTGTATGATAGAGAAATTAAGTTGTTAGAAGCTCTTGATTTAGAAAAAGAAACTCAACAATTCGTTGAGCTTGAAAAGTTAAATAACTTTAAAATTGAGAAAGAAGATTTTGGGTTAGAACTTTAGAATGTTTGAATAATAAAAGAGAGAATGTATCTCTCTTTTTTCTTTTTAACAAAACTTTTATCATTACCATAAAATATATTATAAAGTATAAAACTTTATTCTATTGTTAATTCATTTAAGTGATTGAACGAATGTGAAAAGGAGAAGTATGGAAACTTTATTTATAAAAGGTGGTCATACACTTTCTGGGTGTGTTGATATTGCTACCAGTAAGAATGCTATATTACCAATACTTGCGTGTTCCGTTATGTTAAATGGTAATATAACCATAAAGCAATGTACAATGTATTCTGATGTTAATTATATGTTGAGTATTTTGCAAGATTTAGGTTGTAAGATTGAAAAGAATGATGAAGATGTTTACATAAATACAGATAATTTAACTGGTTCGCTAGTTAAAGAGGAATATACAAAAATGGTAAGGTCTAGTATTTTTATGCTAGGTCCGTTACTTTCAAGATTAAAAACAGCTGTGGTTGCCTATCCGGGAGGCTGTAACATTGGAAATAGACCAATAGATTTGCATTTAAAAGGCTTAAGGTGTTTAAATGTAAAAATAGAAGAAAAACACGGCTATATTTTTTGTGATGGTAAAAATATGAAACCAAGCACAATTCATTTAGATATAGCAAGTGTTGGTGCAACTGAAAATATTATGATGGCGAGCGTGCTGTTGAAAGGAAAAACAGTTATCTATAATGCGGCAAGAGAACCAGAAATTATAGATTTGCAAAACTTTATAAATTCGGCTGGAGGTAAAGTATCTGGAGCGGGAACAAGTACGATTACGATTGAAGGCGTTAAGCAACTAAAAGGTATTGAATATGAACCTATAAAGGATAGAATTATTGCAGGTACATATTTGTTGGCATGTGCAATTGCTGGTGGGAATATTGAGGTGAGAGGAAGTAAAGCAGAATATAATGTGGCATTGATAAATAAATTAAAATCTGCTGGTTGTAAGATAAATATTGATAAGAAAAATATTCAAATATCTTGTAAAGGAAGATTGAAAAGTATTCCTAAAATAGAAACTCAAACATATCCAGGGTTCCCAACAGATTTACAAAATCAGATTCTTACATTACAAACAATTTCAAAGGGTACGAGTGTGATAAATGAAACATTGTTTGAAACAAGATTAAAAATATGTACAGAGCTTACAAAAATGGGAGCGGATATAACGGTGAATAATCAAATAGCTGTTGTGAAAGGCGTACCTAAGCTTTATGGTGCAAATGTAACCGCCACAGATTTGAGAGGTGGAGCGGGATTAGTTCTTGCAGGGCTTTGTGCAGATGGTTATACAACTGTTCACGATATTTTTCATATAGATAGGGGATATAGGAATATTGAAAACGATTTGTGTCGATTGAATGCGGAAATTACGAGAAGGAATTGAATTTTTACAAATAATTTAATTGAATAATAAAATCATTTTACTTGATTCTCTTTTTATGATATAACAATAATTGTATAATGGAGAATGGAAAATGAAGAGTAAAAGATTAATTGCAATTTTAATTGTATTTGGATTTATAACATTGCTAGTTGTATTAAGTAGCACGGTTTTTACTTTGCAGTCTATCTCGTTAAATTGGCTTACAACGCGTTCAATGCTAGCTGATGAAACTATAGATACATTTTCAAATAATATAAAGTTTCCATTGGGTGAGAGTGTTTTCTTTTTGAAAAAATCTAAAATTGTGGAAGATTTAGAAAAAGAATACCCATATTTGCAAGTTTTGAATATAGAAACAAAATTTCCAAATTCAGCAGTAATCCATGTGGCAGAGAGAAAACAACTTTATGCTATAAAGTTAAATAACTCAAATTATATTGTTTTAGATAAAGGTCTGAAAATATTAAATTACATAACAGATGATGAATTAAATGATATTTCGGAAGGAAGTAGACCTGCTATTGTTAGAATTAATAAAAATGATTTAACTATTTCTCAAATTGAAGATAATAAAATAAAAATAGAAACGACAAGGTCTGGGGTTATTATTCAAGAAGATTTTTTTGGAATTGGTGATTTTCTAAAAATAGAAGATGTTGATACTTGCTTAAAAAGTTTAACTAAATCACTATTAGAGGCTGGATATAAAGATCAATCTATTAGAGGATTTATTTCAGAAATTGATATTAATTCAGCAATAAATAAAACATCGTTGGATATAAAAACTCGTTGTGGAATAAAGATAGATATTAAGGATTGTATGGCTGAGGGTGAGTTAACTCCAAAGCTTGTGTGTGGCGTGTCGGCATACGAGAAACTTAGAATGGAACCATATTTTGCAACTGCTGGAACTATAAGTGTATTTAAAAGTTTAGTTGATAATAAAATTTATGCAGTTCATTCGTATGATTAATTGCTTATATTATATATATAAAGTATATTCATAAATAAATTTCATTATATAATGGTGAAGTTTATTTTTTTATATTCCATAATAAAGTTTTAATTATATCCAATTTTATAAAGATTTTATTATGACAAAAATATTTTAATATTTAAAAGTTTTTACTCAAAAACCGTTGACAAATGATGTGGAATCGTGTAAACTAAACTTGCTGTATGATGCGAATTTGTGAAGTTACGCGTTAAAATGCCAAAATTAATGCGATAATTTACGGATTTTGAAGGGTTTATACAACGAATATAAACGACTAATGGGATTTGTTTGCTAAATTTTTTATAATTTAAAAGGGGAAGAATTATAAAATTCTTAAAAAATAAGAATTTGATGCAGCAATTTTTTTAAGATTGAGCGGTTGTACACACGGAGCGGTGTTTAAAAAAACTGCAAAATAAAGGCAATTAAACGAAATTAGGTAAATTAATTTTTAAATAAGGAGAAAATTGATGGCAACACAAAAAATGAGAATTAAACTTAGCGCTTATGACCACACATTAATT
>CAKVMJ010000008.1 GCA_934772445.1 uncultured Clostridia bacterium | reverse complement strand
TAGTTTCTTTTTTTATGGCGTTATACACCTCTAAATCTGTTTGCTTTAAATTCTTATATTTTATTTGCATAACCTTTCTCCTTTTTTCACATTTTATAAAGAATATCACAATTAAATAATTTTATCAACTTTAAATCCAGATAATTTGATTTTAATTTAATATTTGTTTTGCAAAGAGATTATAATATGATAAACTTATCTTGCTAGTATGTTATATAATTTAACACATATTAGATTATTAAAACAACATAAAATATAATTATTTTTTAATTATTTAACTTTATTTTAAGGAAGTAAAATGGAAAGAAAAAAATCTAAAAATAAAAAACTTTCAAATAAAAAAGTGGAAGAAAAAGAGACTCAAGAAGTTTTGATTGAACCCAAAGCTGAAAATATAGAGCAAGTTCAAGAAGTGGTTAAACCTAAGAAAAGAAAGAAGAATAAGAAAGTTCCTATAAATAAGCTTACTCGTTTTAATCCAAGTTATAAAACTGGTTTAACTTCAGCTCAAGTGGAACAAAGAATAATGGAAGGTTATTCTAATGAAGTTAAAGATAAGAATACAAAAACCTATGGCGCTATATTTTTTACAAATATTGTAACATTCTTTAATATTCTTTGCTTTATCGTTGCAGGTGCGTTAATCTGGGTTGGAAGCGGACTTAGTAATATCTTCTTTATGGTAATTGTAATAGCAAATATGGCGATTGGAATTATTCAAGAGATTAAGGCTAAGAAAACCATTGAAAAAATTAAACTCGTTACTAGCCCTATTGCCAAAGTGGTGAGAGATGGTTATTTAACGGATATTTCAATCGATAAAATAGTTTTAGATGATATTGTTTATTTTGAATCTGGAAAACAAATCTGTGCCGATTGTGTGGTAACAGATGGTGAAGTGGAAGTTAATGAGAGTTTGCTTACTGGTGAGAGTATTGCAATAAAGAAAAAGAAAGGTGACAAACTTTTATCTGGTAGTTTTATCGTTGGTGGTAAATGTTATGCTAGAGTTACTGAAGTTGGAAATGAAACCTACACTTCAAAACTTTCAGAAAAAGCAAAAAAATATTCAAAGCCAAAAAGCGAACTTTTGCAAAGTATGAAAATAATTATTCGCTCTGTTGGTATTGTAATTATTCCGCTTGCGATTTTGATGTTTATAAATAACCAGCAATCTGGTTACAACCTAACTCAAACAATTGAAAAAACTGCTGCTTCAGTGATTGGAATGATTCCAGCGGGAATGTTCTTGCTTACAAGTATGGCATTGGCGGTTGGCGTTGTAAAATTAGCAGGAAAAAGAACTTTGGTTCAAGACTTATATTCTATAGAAATGCTAGCCCGTACAGATGTGCTTTGCCTAGATAAAACTGGTACAATCACAGATGGTACAATGAAAGTTAGCAATGTAATTCCGCTAGATACAAAAATTGTGAAACAATTTGATGATATAATCGGCTCAATGCTTACTGGTCTTGATGATAACAACCAAACAAGCCGTGCGTTAATTTCAAGATTTGGATATAGCAAAGCTTATCAAACAGAAGAAGTTTTGCCTTTCACAAGCGATAGAAAGTTATCTGCCGTAACATTTAAAAATGGCGAAACTTATGCTTTTGGTGCTCCAGAATTTCTTATGAAAACTAGAGATAAAGAATTAGATAAATTAATTGATAACTATGCAAGCAAAGGCTTTAGAGTTTTGCTTGTATGTAAATGTGAAGGAACTATTCAAAATGGTAAACTTTCTCAAAATAAAACACCTATTGCTTTAATTGTTATTGAAGACCATATTAGAGAAGATGCTGTTGAAACAATTGCGTGGTTTAAAGAAAATGGAGTTACTATTAAAATTATTTCAGGTGATAACCCTCTAACAGTTAGTGAGGTTAGTAAAAGAGTTGGGGTTGATGGTGCTGAAAAATATATAAATTTAGAGGGCTTAAACGAACAGCAAATTATTGATGCAGTTGATAACTATACTGTTTTTGGAAGAGTTACGCCAGAACAAAAAGCAATACTTGTTAAGGCTTTGAAAAATAAAGGACATAAAGTGGCGATGACTGGTGATGGAGTAAACGATATTCTTGCATTAAAAGAAGCGGATTGCTCGATTGCAATGGCGAGTGGTTCGGAAGCCACAAGGCATGTAAGCCATTTAGTTTTGCTGGATAGTAATTTTTCAAGTATGCCAAGTGTTGTGGCAGAAGGAAGAAGAGTTGTAAACAATGTTCAAAATTCATCTTCATTATTCTTAATGAAAACTATTTTCACAATATTGCTAACTCTATTCTGCTTAGTTTTAAGCGAAGGCTATCCGTTCGAACCAAGCCAAGTTTTGATTTTGGAAACTTGTGTAATTGGAATACCATCGTTCTTCTTAGCATTGCAACCAAATACAAATAAGATAAATGGCGGTTTCTTAACCAACTTGCTTATTAAATCATTGCCAGCAGCAATAATATTCTTTTTAAATGTTCTTGCTTGCTTTGTTTTGAAAAGATTAGATATTATTCCAGCCTCAGTTTATCCAACTATGGCATCATTAGCTGTAACATTTACGGGTGTACTTGTGTTGCTTAGAATTTGCAAACCTTTAGATATTTATCGTGGCATACTATTTGCTGGAGTTTTGATTTTAATAACACTAGTTTTAACATTCGCATACAATATATTTAATTATGTAAGCTTAAATATATCTGATATATTATTTATTATCGTGTTTGTTGAAACTTCATATCCAGTTTATTCCACACTAGTTAAATTTTTTGATAAATCGTTAAAACGCTAAAATTTTTGGAGATTACAATGAAATATAAAACATACTCAATTGAAGAAGTTAATGAAAAAATTGCGAGTAATGCAAAAAAGATAATTTTAGATACAGATTCGCAATATAGAGAACAATTATTTAATCTTGCAAACAAGATTTTAGAAAAGAAAGAAACAAATATGGTTTTGATTGCTGGTCCTAGTTGTGCAGGCAAAACAACCACTGCAAGGCTTATTAAAGAGATTTTAGAAAAAAAAGGCAGACATGTTATAACTATTAGTATGGATGATTTCTTTATTGATAGAGCAAAAACTCCAGTTCTTCCAAGCGGAGTTAAGGATTTTGATAGCCCAAGAGCTATTGATACCGACCTTATGAAACAAGCCTTTGGTAAGTTATTTAAAGATGGAAAAGCAATATTTCCAGAATATGATTTCATCACTGGTATTAATAACCACGAAGCTAAAGAAATTGAAATGAAATATAATTCATTAATAATCTTTGAAGGATTACATGTTTTAAATCCAAAATTTGTGGAGAATGTGGTTACAACTAACTACTTTAAAATTTATGTTAACGCACAAAGTTATTTCAAATATGATAAAGAAGTGTTAAATTCTAAAGATATTAGATTGTTTAGAAGAATTGTTAGAGATATAGCTAGGAGGCAATATAGCGTTAAGCACACTCTTGAAAATTGGGATACAGTTTGTGAGGCTGAAGATAAATATATAACCAAATATAAAAATAATGCTGATGTGATTGTTGATACCACTCACGAATACGAACTTGGTGTTTTAAGAGAAGCGTATGAGAAAATGGTTTTAAATAAACAAGCTAAGTATTCTCAACTTCCTTTTGGAGATATAATTAAGAAAGTTAACTTGGTTAGTAAGTGCTTGCTTCCGGATACAACTTTGATGTGGGAATTTGTTGACCCTCCAACATCTTTGGAACTAGATGAATATTTCTGTACGCCACCTAAAAAAGAGAATTAATATAAATTAGGCTTAATTATTAAGATTTATAATTAAGTCTTTTTTTATGTGGGTAAGTTATAATAAAAATATTTGCTATGATAAATAATAAAAAGAGTTAAAAAATTTGTTTAAATTGAAAAAAATTGTTATTATATAGATAATGAAAATGGAGGGTAGTATGAAAAATATTAAAAAGTTTTTATGCTTAGCATTGCTTATATTTGTTGCATCTATGTTTTTTATAAGCTGTAATGAGGGTGAGATAAAAGAACTAAAAGATAAAATTTCAAGTTTGGAAGTGGAAAATAGTACGCTTAAAACGGAGAAAAGCCAAGAGAAAGAGGCAAAAAAGCGTAAGGAAAATGAAATTCAAGATTTGAAATTAGAAATAACATCTCTAACATCTTCAAAAACTCAATTAGAAACTGAGAAAGCCACACTTTTAAATGAAAAAAGTACGCTTGAAAAGCAGAAAAGCGATTTGGAAGAGCGTGTAGCAAGTTTAAATCAATCAATTGCTTCTCAAAGTAAGAAAATTGATGAACAAACTCAAAAAATATTAAAACTTAATAATGATAAAACTGATTTGCAAAATCAAATAGCAGAAAAAGAAAAGAGTATTCAATCCTTGAATACAACTATAAATGGTTTAAATGCAGATAATAAAGAATTAGAAAAAGAAAGAGATAATTTGCAAGCTCAAGTTAATAAACTTACAAAAGAAAAAGAAGAGCTAGAGAGTGAAATTCAAACTCTTAGGTCTGAAAATGAAGGGCTACAAGAAGAGCTTAGTGCTAAGAATGCAGAATTAGAGGGAAAAAATGCGAGTATTCGAGAAAAAGATGAAGAAATTGCTAGATTAAATGCGTTGGTTACGGAGAAAGAAACAAGCATTGAAAATCTAAATTCTCAAATTACTCAATTAAATGCGAAAATTCAAGAACTAACCGATGAAAACGCAAATTTAAAAGATGAAAATTTAAGCCTTAAAGATGAAAATAAAGAATTAAAAGATGAAATCGAAAGAATTAGAACTGCTGATTTAAGATTTGGCGAAACATATAATGCTGAAAAACCTCTGGAATTGAATAACCAAGAAGGCAATACATATATGTTCTTTAATTGCACATTTGAAAATGGCATTGAAGTCTTGGATAAAGATGTTGATTTGAGATTTTATAATTGTATATTTAATTTAGGTACAAGTGCAAACTTTGTAAAAGCAACTAGTGTTTCTAATATTGAAATTGATGGTTGTGTGTTTGAGGGAACATTCCAAGCGGATAGCGAGGATAATATAGTTATTGATTTGAATTTATATAGCACAGTGGTTAGAAATATCGTTATATCTAATAATGAATTTAAAGTTTCAAATGGTGCTGGTGCTTCAACTATAGCAACTGCCATTGCAATTAAAACCAGACTTGGTGAAACTGATACTGTTAATACAGAAACTGAAACTTGGGCGTTAAATCAAACTGCTGGTTCAATAAGTGGAACTGTTAAGATTGAAAAAAATTATTTCTATAGTGGTTGTAATGTTATAACAATCGGTGCTAAGAGCGTTTCTAGTGAGGGCACTGCAAATATTTCAACTGGTGCATTTAATGTTTCAATCGTTGGTGCAACTGTAACAAAAGAAGGATATGCTGATAGCGTTTCAGTTTACGAACTATATTTAGATAATTTAACAGATGAAAAGATTGCAGAAACAGTTGGTTTAAATGAAACTAAGAATTTTGGTAATAAAACCGAAAGAACTAGTGCTTAAATAGAATAATAGGTTTTGATTAAAAGGAAGGAATTAATATTTCTTCCTTTTTGCTTAGTTTGTATTTTTTAAGATAAAAAATAAATTATTAAATAATTTAATAAATATCTCTTTTAAAAACTTTTTAGTTTTGCTAAACTATATATAGTTTTAAAAGGTTGAAAATTTGTATGAAAGATATTTATGATTTTGTTGTGCTTGGCGGTGGTGCGGGCGGACTTACTGCTTCAATTAAATTGAAAGAACACGGAAAAAGTGTGGCAATAATTGATGAGAATGTTAACTTAGGTAAAAAACTTCTAGTTACAGGCAATGGTAGATGCAATCTAACTAATTTGAATGTGAGCAGTAAAAATTACAATAGGAATATAGATAAGTTTTTAAATAGATTTGGAGTTAAAGAAACTTTAAAGTTTTTTAAATCATTAGGAATAGAAACATATTCCGATGAAGAGGGAAGGGTTTATCCTTTATCTAATTCTGCAAAAACTATTCAATTTATTTTGCAAAATAAAATTAAAGAATTAAATATTGATTGCTTTACAAATGAAAAGATATTATCTGTGGTTAAAACTGAATCAAACTTTATTATTCAAACTACAAATCTAAAGTTGGTAGCAAAAAATATTGTGGTGGCAACTGGCGGAAAATCTAAAGAGTTTTTAAAATCTTTTGATATTAAATATGTAAAAGAAATGCCGAGCTTGGTGGCTTTGAAAACTAAAGAGATTACAAAGAATATTAATGGAGTTAAAGTTGAAGTTGAGGTTTCGGCAGAAGTTGATGGTTTAACGAAAAGTGAAGAAGGCGAAGTTTTATTTAAAGATTCTGGACTTAGCGGAATTGTGATATTTAATATTTCAAACCTATTTGCAAGGGCAAAGAATTTTAATGGTAAAATATATTTAGATTTATTCCCTAAGAAATCTGAAAACGAATTATATAATATGCTTTTGACAAGAAAGTCTTTAAAATTTAATATATTAGAGGGTATTTTATGTCACGAACTTTCAATTTATGTTTATGAGAGATTGAAAATAGATAATAAAGGTGCGGATAGATTATCTGATATAGAGATAAAAAATATTGTTAGAATTTTGAAACGGTTAGAATTTAATGTTTGCGGATTTTATGATAATAATCAGGTGGTTTCTGGTGGTGTTGACTTAAACGAACTAACAGATAATTTAGAGCATAAGAAAATTAAAGGCTTATATTTTATAGGCGAGTGCGTGGATATAGATGGAGATTGTGGTGGATATAATTTACAATGGGCTTGGACAAGTTCGGCTATTGTGGGAGGCTGTAATTGATTAAGGTTGATAATATAAGATTAAAACCAGATTTTAAAGAATCGGACTTAAAAAAAGAAATAGCTAAGATTTTAAAAATTAATGTGGGCGAAATTGTTAGGTATGAAATAATTAAAAAATCAATAGATGCAAGAAGAAAACCAGATGTTAAAATTGTTTTAAGTTTGGCGGTTGCATTGAAAAATGAAGATAAGTTTGAAAATTTAAAATTTGAATTGGATTACTCATTATTTAGTTATCCACAAAAACACATTTCAGATAAACCAATCGTTGTTGGTTTTGGGCCAAGTGGAATGTTTCTGAGTTTGATGCTAGCAAGAATGGGATTAAAGCCGATTGTTTTAGAGCAAGGCGAAAAGGTTGATGATAGAATAAAAAGTGTTCAAGAATTTTGGCAAAATAGAAAATTAAATAAATTTTCAAATGTCCAATTTGGAGAGGGTGGCGCTGGAACTTTTAGTGATGGTAAATTAAATACAAATCTAAATTCTATTTATTGCAAAAAGGTTATAAACGAGTTTTATCATTTTGGTGCACCTAAAGAAATTTTATATATTGCAAAACCTCATATCGGTAGTGATAACTTGCGAGGTATTGTAAAAAATATTAGAGAAGAGATAATTGCATTAGGTGGTGAGATTAGATTTTCAACAAAGCTTATAGATATTGAAATTGAGAACGGTTGCGTTAAAGAAATTGGTATTGAAAATGTAATTACTGGAACAAATGAAAGAGTTTTTGTCAAAAACCTATTCTTATGCTTAGGTCATAGCGCTAGAGATGCGTTTAAACTTTTAAAAGAAAAAAATATATTGATGAAGCAAAAACCTTTTGCAATGGGTGTTCGAATTGAGCAAGAGCAAGATAAAATAAATGAAAGTCAATATGGAAGGGGTTATTCTAAAAACTTGCCTAGTGCGGATTATAAATTAGTCGAACATTTGGAAAATGGAAGAAGTGTGTTTACATTCTGTATGTGTCCAGGTGGTCAAGTGGTGGCATCGAGTTCTGATGATGGTGAGATTGTAACTAATGGTATGAGCGATTTTAAAAGAGATAAGAAAAATGCAAATAGTGCAGTGCTTGTAAATGTTGAACCAGCTGATTATGAAAGCGATGATGTTTTGGCAGGAATTGAATTTCAAAGGAAATATGAGAGGTTGGCTTTTGATTTGGGTGGAAAGAATTACAATGCACCTTGTCAAACTGTTGGCGAGTTTTTATATGGTAAAAATGTAACACCTATTGAAGGTTCATATAAACCAAATGTAACCTTTTGCGATTTAGAAAAATGTTTGCCAAAATTTGTGGCAAGTTCTCTAAAACTTGCCTTGCCAAGATTGAATAAAAAATTATCTTCGTTTGCACTAGATGAAAACTTGCTTATTGGAATTGAAAGTAGGAGTTCTTGTCCGTTAACAATTTTAAGAGATGAAAACTTTGAAAGCAATGTTAAAGGATTGTACCCAGTGGGCGAGGGTGCAGGATATGCAGGCGGAATAATTTCTAGTGCAGTTGATGGCGTTAAGTGTGCGGAAGCATTTTATAATAGAATATAAAAATTAAACCTTTAAAATTAAGATGGGGAACCGATTTTTAAAGGTTTTTTGTTGCTTAAAAATGGCAATCTTATAGTAAAATTTGTAGGATTGAAAAAAACTTTAAAATTATTAAAAAAAATTTCAAAAAAGTATTTACATTTAGATAATTTGGTGGTAAACTCTCCTAATTTAATTTTCAATATATGGGGGAAAATGAAAATGGAAAAGAAAAGATTAGATTTCACAGCCTACACTTTAATTATTTTAGGAATACTTTATAGTGCGATAAGTTTGTTTGGTAACACATTCTTAGTTGCATTCTTTTTGCAAGTTAGTAGCGAGAATGTTCCGAATGTTGCATTGTTTTATATGATTACATATTTAGTTATGTTAATTACATCTCCACTTTTTATGGCAATGGTTAAGAGAACTAAAAGAGTTGGTTTTTATAGGCTTGGTATTTTATTTAAATGTGCATTCATTTTATTAATTGCTTTATTGAAAGAAAAGATTACTGGTTATGTTATAGGCGTTGCAATTTTAAATGGTTTAAGTGAAATGCTTTATTGGACTGCATATAATGTTATGAAAAACGAAATTCTTAGTAGTAAAATTCTTATGAAGTTTACAGAAGTAAACTCAATTATTAGTAAAGTTGTAAATTTGGTATTACCAATCTTATTGGGTGCTGCAATTGAATATTCATCATTCTTAAATATTTCATTCTATGTTTTGGGCATAGCGTTTGTTCAATTTATATTCTCGTTCTTTATTAAAAATCCAAATGCCACAGTTGCAAATTTGCATTTAAAAGAGTTTATTCAAAATGTTAAAAAACCAGAAATGAAACCTTTAAGAGATAGTTATAAAATTTGCTTATATAATGGTATTAAAGCAGTTATCGGTACTCTTACCACATTAGTTATAATGATGACTTATAATTCAAATATGTCATTGGGTGTTATTAGTTCTTTATTCACAGTTTTAAGTATTATAGTTACATTTATTTTCTTTAAAATGTATAAACCAGAAAAGTCTAAATGGTTATATATAGTTTGCGGAGTTTTGCCGGTTTTGGCAGCTATTGGTATGCTTATTTCATTAAACAAAACAACATTTATTATTTATAACACAATCTATACAATTTGTATGGTTGGCCCAGAATTTATCTTGGATATTGTTAGAAATAGAACTATTAGAGAAGTTGGTATGCATAAATATATTGCTGAGCATCAAGTGGTTTCAGAAATAGTTTTAAATTCAGGTAGAATTTTTGCCTATGGAATGTTATTTGTTTTATCCATTTTCCAAAGTGCAATTCTATTTAAGATTTGCTTAGTTCTTGCAATGTTAATATTGCCAGTGGTTTGTGTTGCTATTTATAAAATGGAAATTGAAATGGTAAATTATCACAAAGCAAAAAAAGAAAAAGTTGAAATTGTGGAAAATAACGAGCCATTAATTCAAGAAGAAAAAATGGATAATGAAATGGTTAAAATTCCTAGTGTTTTAGATACTGCAAAAGCAAACAATTTGAGTATGCTTATAGAAGAACATAAACAAGATGTTGAGCCAAAGGAAGAGATGGTTCACGCAAACTTGCAAGCAAATGATAAGCAAGAAAAGTTTGTTTAATAAAATTGATTTTTAGCATAATTTTCCATTTATAATAAAATGAAAATAAGAGCAAAATCTTAAAATTAAGATAGGTGTTAAAAACTTGGCCTATCTTAATTTTTTTAACTAAAAAACCTTGACTTTTTAGGCATTCTTTGGTAATATTTATTTCTAGTTGGAAAGACTAGATAAAGTGGTTTTAAATCAAATTTTAAGCTTACATTATTTGGTAAAATTATCATATAATTATATGTTTTAAAAGATGATTTAATTGTTTTAAAACTGTTTTAAACTAAAAGAGATTTTTAAGGAGAAAACGATGGAAGAATTTAAAGAATGGCAAGGGTTCGATGGAAGCGTTTGGAAGAAAGATATAAATGTTAGAGATTTCATTCAAACAAACTATACCCCTTATGATGGCGATGCATCATTTTTAGCTGGTGCAACAGAAGCAACTAATAAGCTATGGAGTTGCTTAAAAGAATTGCAAAAAGAAGAAAGAGCAAAAGGCGGAGTTTTGGAATGTGAAACAGAAGTTGTTTCAGGTTTAACTGCTTATGGCCCAGGCTATATTGATGAAGAATTAAAAGATTTAGAAAAAGTTGTTGGTTTGCAAACAGATAAACCATTAAAGCGTGCATTTATGCCTTATGGTGGAATTAGAATGGCTGAAGAAGCTTGCACAACTTATGGCTACACTCCAAATCCTAAATTTCATAAAATTTTCAATGAATATTGCAAAACTCATAACCAAGGTGTTTTCGATGTTTACACTCCAGAAATGAAGAAAGCAAGACACTCTCATATCATCACTGGTTTACCAGATACTTATGGTAGAGGAAGAATTGTTGGAGATTATAGAAGAGTTGCTCTTTATGGTATTGATGCTTTAATCGAAGCAAAACAAGAAGATTTTGCTCATTGCGGAAATGGTACAATGACAGATGATGTTATTAGATTAAGAGAAGAAATTTCTATGCAAATCAGAGCATTAAATGGTATTAAAGAAATGGCAAAGATTTATGGCTTTGATATTTCAAGACCAGCTAGCAATGCAAGAGAAGCTGTTCAATGGTTGTATTTTGGTTATCTTGCTGCAATCAAAACACAAAATGGTGCAGCTATGAGTGTTGGTAGAATTTCAACATTCTTAGATATTTATATCAATAGAGATTTAAATAATGGTACATTAACAGAAGAAGAAGCTCAAGAATTAATCGACCATCTTGTTATGAAATTTAGAATGGTTAAATTCGCAAGAATTCCTTCATATAACCAATTATTCAGTGGCGATCCAGTTTGGGCAACACTAGAAGTTGGTGGTACTGGTATGGATGGAAGAAGTTTAGTTACAAAGAACGATTATAGATTTCTTCACACTCTTGAAAATATGGGACCATCTCCAGAACCAAATCTAACTGTTCTTTATTCTTCAAAACTACCAGAGAACTTCAAAAAATATGCATCTCAAATTTCTATAGACACAAGTTCTATTCAATATGAAAACGATGATGTTATGAAACCATTCTGGGGTGATGACTATTCAATTTGTTGTTGTGTATCTGCAACTCAAACTGGTAAAGAAATGCAATTCTTTGGTGCAAGAGCAAACCTTGCTAAAGCATTATTATATGCTATTAATGGTGGTGTTGATGAAAAATCTCACGAACAAATCGGACCAGAGTTTGACCCTGTTACAACAGAATATTTGGATTATGATGATGTTATGACTAAATATGATGCTATGCTTGAATGGCTTGCAGAACTTTATGTAAACACATTAAATGCTATCCATTATATGCACGATAAATATTATTATGAAGCAGCTGAAATGGCATTAATTGATACAGATGTTAGAAGAACATTCGCAACTGGTATTGCAGGTTTCTCTCATGTTGTTGATAGCTTAAGCGCTATTAAATATGCAAAAGTTAAAGTTGTTAGAGATGAAACTGGCTTAGCTGTTGATTATAAAATTGAAGGCGATTTCCCAAGATATGGTAATGATGATGATAGAGCAGATGATATTGCTTGCAATCTATTAAAAACTTTCATTGAAAAGATTAAACATTATCATACTTATAGAAATAGTGAACCTACAACATCTATCTTAACAATTACTTCAAATGTTGTTTATGGTAAAGCAACTGGTGCAATGCCAGATGGAAGGTTAGATGGAACTCCATTATCTCCAGGTGCAAACCCTTGCTATGGTGCTGAACAACACGGATTAATTGCTTCATTAAACTCTGTTGCAAAACTTCCTTACGAATGGGCACTTGATGGTATTTCAAACACTCAAACTATCAATCCTTCAGCTTTAGGTCATTCTGAAGATGAGAGAATTAACAACTTAGTTCAAGTTCTTGATGGCTACTTTGATCAAGGTGCACATCACCTAAATGTAAATGTATTTGGCGTTGAGAAATTAATAGATTGTATGGAACACCCAGAAAAAGAAGAATATGCAAACTTCACTATCCGTGTTTCTGGATATGCAGTTAAGTTTGTTGATTTAACAAGGGAGCAACAAGAAGATGTTATCTCAAGGACTTGTCATAAATCCTTATAATTCGCTAGTAAATAAAATTGAAACTTTTGGGCTAGTTGATGGTCCGGGTGTGAGGGTTGTGGTTTTCTTGCAAGGCTGCAATATGCGTTGTAAGTATTGCCATAATCCCGAAACTTGGGCTTTGAAATCTGATGAAGCTAAAGAATATTCGGCAGAAGAACTTTTAAAATTCTGTTGGCGTTATCATACCTATTGGGGAAGAAATATGCAGAATGGAGGCGTTACATTTAGTGGCGGTGAACCATTATTGCAATTAGATTTTCTAATTGAATTTGCAAAACTTGCAAAAGAAAGAGGAATTAATATTGCTATCGACACTTGCGGTCAACCGTTTAGAGAAGATGAAGCGTATTTAAAGAAATTTGATACGCTTGCAAGCTTAGTGGATTTATTTATTGTGGATATTAAATGCTTTGATGAGGAATTGCATAAACAATTAACTGGTCATAGTAATAAAAATATCTTAGCAATGATAAATCATTTAAACACATTAAATAAAGATATGTGGATAAGACATGTTCTAGTTCCTAATTTAACCGATGATGAAAATGATTTAGTTAATATTAGAGGATTTTTAAAACCTATGAAAACTATTAAAAGAATTGAAATATTACCATATCATAATTTGGCACTTTTCAAATATGAAAAATTGGGTATAAACTATTCTTTAAAAGATTGTAGGTTACCAAATGATGATGAAATTAAAAGAGCCGAAACTTTAATCGGTGCTAGAAAATAATTGACTAATTTTTAGTCAATTATTTTTTTTGCTTATATTTAAATTTTGAATAATTAAGGATTGTTTACAAATTATAAATATAAGTATGGAATTTAAGAATATTGATAACATTTTAAAAGAGATAAAAAGAAAGTTTGGAAATAGTGAGGATTTGATTTCCAAAGAATTTTTTGTGTGTAATAAAAGAGCTATTTTAATTTATTTGAATGGCATCACAGATACTGAGAAGATTAATCAATTTATTTTGCTTGCATCAAAGCAAAGCAAAGAAACAAAGAAAGATTTAACTATTGATTATATAACAAAAAATATATTCAATCTAAGCGAGCAAGAAGAGGTTTCTGACATAAAGGTTATGGTTGATAATATTGCCAAAGGTAAAACAATAGTTTTAGTGGAAGAACAATCTAGCGGAATATCTATTGATACATTCAAGATAAAAGAGCGTTCGATTAGTGAGCCTCCAACATCTTCTGTTATGAAAGGACCAAGAAGTGGATTTGTGGAAAACATAAAAACAAATCTATCTTCAATAAAAAAGATTTTAGCCACAAATGAACTTAGGTGTGAAAATTTAGTTGTGGGGAAATATACTAAAACTAGCGTGGCAATTGTCTATATAAATGGTGTTGCTGACAAAAAGGTGGTAAAAAGAATTAAAACTAAGATTAAAGCAATTAATATTGATGGTATTATTGATAGCTTTTATATTGCCTCATATCTAGAACTTAAGAAAAGCAGTATGTTTAAGCAAGTGGGTTCAACGGAAAAGCCAGATATTGCTTGTGCTAAAGCATTGGAAGGAAGAGTTTTAATTTTAGTTGATGGCTCTCCGATTGTTTTAACATTACCATTCATTCTATGGGAAGATTTACAAAGCAGTGATGACTATTATGGTCAGCACGCAAATGCATTCTTTGTTAGAGTGATTAGATTTTGTAGTTTGTTTATAACGATGTTATTGCCGGCAATGTATATAGCGGTGGAACTTCATCATTATAAAAGCGTTCCGCTAACATTCTTAGTTACGATTATAAACACCACTCAAGATTTGCCTCTAACTCCGTTTGCTGAAATATTATTCGTGCTTACATTGTTTGAGATTTTGTATGAAACAAGCTTGAGAATGCCTAAATACTTAGGATTGGCTTTATCTGTTGTTGGTGCATTGATATTGGGCGATACGGCCGTTAAAGCGGGTCTTATTTCACCGCCAGCGGTTATGTTTGTTGCAGTATCTAGTATAACTGAATTTACAACGCCAGACCAAGCACCGCAACTAAGTATGCTTAGATTTGCATTCGCTTTGGCAGGTGGTTTTCTAGGCTTTTATGGAATTGTTTTATTTTTCTTATTCTTGGTTTTCTATTTAAGTGATTTTGATGCTTATGGTTCGGCATATTTAGCGCCGTTATCTCCATTTCATAAAAGAGATTTCCAAGATATGATTTATAAAACAGATATAACTAAAATGAAATATAGGCCAACCAGTATTCCAAATGTTAATAAAAGAAGGAGTGGCTAAAAATGGGAAAGTTATCTTCTAGGCAAGTGGGAATGTTGCTATTTATTAGCATTATAAGTACTAAATTTGTTTTGTTGCCTGCTATTATGATGAGTATTGCGGGAATTGAATCGTATTTTACTTTAATTATCCGCATTGTGTTAGATATTCTCACTCTAATTGTGTTTTTGTGGATAATTAGGAAAAATCCAAATATAAACTTCAAAGAATGTTTGGAAAATTCTGTGGGTAAAGTTTGCTCAAAGATGATTTTGATGGTTTTGTATGTTTATTTTTGCATTAAAGTTTTAATAACTTTAAAAAGCTTACAAAATTATATGGTTGAGGTTTTGTTTGATGAATTTGACCTTTTACACTTTCTCCTTCCAATAATGGCGTTTTTAGGATTCGTTATTTATAAAGATTTAAAAGTTTTGGCAAGAGGTGTGGAGTTTATATTCTATGTGGTTTTTGGTGGACTTATTTTTGGAGCATTTTTATCTTTAGGAAAAAGTGATTTAACAAACCTTGTTCCGTTTTTTGATAACGGCATCGAGCCTATATTTAATGCACTTCTTCATTCCACAATTTGCTTTGGCGACTATTTGGTTTTGCTTGTGGTTATGGGTAAATATAATCCAAATTCGGAAAACCATAAAAATATTTTGATATTTGTTTTTATGGGTATTGGTATAACAATATTATTCTATCTAAACTTTGTTGCTGCGTTTGGTAAGTTTGGTGTTGCTGAACCTTATGCGATTAGTGATATAATTTTAAATGCAAATTCTCCAGAAACTATTGCTAGACTTGATTGGTTGATAATTATTATATGGTTGATTAGTCTTGTCTTGCAATGCTCTCTTTCGCTATTTTGTGCCAATGAATGTTTATGTTCTGTCATAAACTTTAAACATAGAGAAACACCAGCAATAATTAACATCTTGCTTTTTTCGGTATTATTAATTTTATTTGCATCACAAATTGATGTTTTGATTAGGTTATCTTTTGGAACAGTGGTTTCAATTATTCTTATATCTGTTCAATTTGGCATACCTCTTCTTCTTTTGTTTTCTAGCAGAAGGAGGAAGAAGATATGAAACTATTAACCAAGATATGGAAAAATAAAATATTTGTTACTCTTCTACTTATGGTATTTATTTTCACGCCATCATCTATTTATCAGCAGGTTACAAATAAAATTCGCACTATAGTGACAACAATGGGTGTAGATTTGACAGAAAGTGGGGTTGGCGTGAGTATTTTGCATATAATTCCAAAAAGTGCTAGTAATTTTAATCAAAATACTGAGATTGCTTATGCTGAAGGAAAAAATGTTGCAGAAGCAATAAGTAAGATGTCTTTAAATCTAGGGAAATATATAAGCTTGGCGCATTGTGATGCCGTGTTATTATCTAAAGATTTGGCGGAAAAGGGAATAAGTGAATATTTAGATTATTTGATTAGGCGAACCAATCTAACCACCAGTGCGTTGCTTGTAACTTGTGATAATTCTAAAGAGTTGATGCAAACTATAAAAAATTCTAAAATCCTTACGAGTATGAGTGTGAGAGAATTGGTGGAATATAATAATAGGTATTTGTTTTCAAGTGATAGTTCGGTTGAAAACTACGAGTTGAATTATTTTGGTGGTTCAAAATTATCTTTCATTCCTTTTATATCTCTATCTGATCAAAATTTTACCACATCAAGCAGTGATGAGAGTGGTGGTGGAGGAATGAGCCAAGGTCAAAATGAACAAGTCTCTAGTTCGCAATCTGGCAACGAATCATCTTCAAATGAGAATAGCGGTTCAGGTGCGGGTTCGGGTGGAAAAGATGAAGAAAAAGATGTTTTGAATGATGGCAAAACTTATGTCTTGAATGAAGGGAAGTTAGTCTTTGAATTAGATAAAGATATTATTGAATTATTTAATATTTTAGATTTAGAGATAAAGCGAACAATTTTAACTAGTGAAGATTTCTTGCATAATGATAAAATAAAATCTATAACAGTTGAAACTTATGATAAAAGCATAAAAAAAGAATATAAGTTTTTAAATGGCAAACCTATATTTCATTTGGATATACGATTAATTCTAACAATCAATGAAGTTGACTCAGATAGATATACTGTGGAAGATGTGGATAATTATGATGAGATACTAAATGAAACTGTTAAAAATGTTTTGCTAGAAAAAATAGAAAATGATTTTTCTAAGGCGGTGGATAAAACAAAAGAAAGTGGACTTGATTTATTCTTAGTTGAGAAAAAGTTTAACACATTTCATCATAAAGAATGGCAAGAATATATAAAAGATAATTCTAATATTTTTAAGGATATGATTTTTAGCTATGATATTAAACTTGTTAAAAAATAAAAGATGCCCTTTAGGGATTTCTCCTTTCGGGCGGAATGCAACTTATGTATTACTACTAGGTGCTTGATACATTTATTATCATGAAATAAAAAATGAAATGTCAACACTTTTAAAAAATGAGTGCATAATAAAAACTCCTCGAATTTTCAAGGAGTTTCTTTATTTAGAAATTCAATTCGCTTTCGCCTTCTTCGTTATCTTCATCTGAATAATCTTTCATATGTTCAAATGTTTCTTTAACTGTGTTTAAGGCTTCAACTCTAACGGTTGTTCTGTTCATTGGTCCAGTGATTAAGAATGCTTGACCTCTGGCGGCTGTGATAATGCTATCTTTTTCCTCGTCGTTGATACCACCAGCGTTACGATAAAGACTGATAAGGTCGTTGATATCATTTGGTGATAGTGAGAAGATGAATGAGTATTGGCAGGCGTTGATAACCGCCGTACTTTGAGTTGCAATTTCTTCACTACCAACGAAGTCCTTAATATTTTGTGTAATAATTATTTGCATACCGTTATATTTACGAATACGCTTAGCCATTTGTGCCATAAAGTCTAGCGCTATAGGGAATTTTTTGTTAATGAAAACATGGGCTTCATCGACTGCTATTATAACACGCCTATGGTCTTCTTCTAATTCTTGGTCTGCAAAGTATTTCAAGTTGAAATCTCTGTTCTTGCTTATTTCGTTATCTAGATATTTAAATATAAGCAACATCTGTGCGTTTGCAATAGTATCGTTTCTGTTTGAAATTAATGTTCTAAAGCTGAAGCAGACAAAGTTTTCATTTGTTTTAATAGATGTTGGTCCGTTCCAAAGGTTTGAGTTTCTTCCGCCTGTGGCGAACTTATCTATATAGGTTTTAACTGTTAATAGGTTTCTTAACCTATATTCTTCTTTTTCAACTGTAATTTGTTCAACCAAAAGTTCTTTTAAGTCATCAAATATAGGGTAGTCCTCTGGTTTCAATGTATCAATTTGTGTGGTTCTATCAATTCCTTTTCGTTGGTATAAATCAACGGTTAGGGAGTTTAGTGTTTCAAACGCATCTGGCTCAATTCCGGGAAGGATTTGCCTATAGAATTGTTCTAGGAATTGTAAGTGGGTTGAATACGAGTCATCGACAGCACCTTCATCGGCTTCCAAGGTTGCATAGATGTGGAATGGATTGAATATACCATCAGTACTTGTTCCAACATCAATTATCTTTCCTCTTAGGTTGTGACACAAGACTTCATATTCGTTTTCGGGGTCGAGAATGAATATTCTTGTGTTATCTGCTGCAAAGTTTGTAAGCAGAGTTTTTGTTGCATAAGATTTACCAGAACCAGATTTACCAATAATCATCATGTTGGAGTTTACTCTTTCGTTGTTTCTTACGAAGAAGTTTGCGAAAACTGGGTTTGGGTTGTAACCTAAATAGAAACCTCTTTCATCGTGAAGATAGTTACTAATAAATGGATACATCGCAGCAAGCGAAGATGTTTGAATACCACGAGTATAGTTTTTCATAAGTTCAAGTTGGGATATATTTGCGCTAACAAATCCATTTATTTGCCTTGCAAAGTTTTCATCAAACTTAAAACCATTTTGTTTTAAAACTGCTCTAACTTCTTTCTTAACTTTATCGTTTGCCACAATATGAAGGTTAACATTAAATAGGTTTTCATTGTTGTTCTTCAAACTTGCAAGCAAGTTTTTCAATGTGTCGTAGTGGGTTTGAGTTTCAATCTTTTTAGATGTCTTCATGTCTTTAGAAAGCCTCATTTCCACTTCCATTAAGCTTTTATCCAGCATTTTTTCTGCTGTATATTTATCTATTGGTTGAATATTTACCACCACTCTTGAATCTTCCAATTGGAATAATGGATACATCCAAGCGTTTGGAACTTCAAGGGGATAATCTGAAATAGAGAAAACTCTATAATCCACATTATCAATACTAGTGGTTAACGCCTTAAATTTAACTTGTTCGGGCATTGCCCATCTAGCTTTGTCTTTTTCTTGTACTAATTCAAGTTCTCTTTCATCAAAATCTGGAGTGAATGTTGATTTTAAGAAAACATATAATTGGTTACCTGTAATTCTTTTTGTGTAAATAGGTGTTACAGAACTCTCTAAAGATATTGCCACACTATTTATAACTTGGTCTAAAGATTCTCTATCGTTATCATAAACAACTAAATAGAAATGGTCTTTGATAATTCTTGAATCTTTGTTTAGGTAGTTTATTGCTTGCAATCTTTCTTGGAATACTTCACTTCTAGCATCAAGTTCTTTTGGGTTGTATAATCCTCTCTCACTCATATCTATCAAGGAATTGTATTTATAATCTTCATATTTAACCATATCATCTAAAAGCATAGGTTTTCTTGTTCGGATAATCGTTGCTCTTTGATTTACATTTAATCTGGTTAAACCATTTGCAAGAGTGTTGATAACAATATCTTGTTTTTCTTCTGTTAGAAGGAAGAATGTGCTAGGCATTATTTCTAAAACACCTGCAAAGTAACTTCCAAATTTAATAAATTTATCTGTACTTAATCCTTCAAATGGAATAATTCTTGAGATATCATCATTTTTGCTTTTTGGATTTTTTAAATATAATTTTTTATATGCTGCAAACTTAAACAACAGCACCAAACCATAATATAATCGAACGCCTTCACTTATTGGTAGGAATAATGTTATCCAAACAATAAGGAAACCTGCAGCGAAATAATAACTTATTGGCGCAGGCATTAAGTTTGAAAATAATAGTAATAAAAATAAGCCAATACCAATAATTGCCACAATAACATCGGGAATGGTTATTCCACGGTATATTTCTATCTTAACTTTACTTTTTCTGGGTATAACTCTAACCATAATACATAATTCTCCATTTTCTCTATATTTAGTATAACTAAAAATATTAAAATTACAAAATAAAAAGAGAAAACAAATACTAATTAAATGTGAAAATTTTTTAATTTGTAAAAAAGGTAAAATTTTGCTTTTGCATAATTATAAATTCTTGAATAAATATGCACTTTTAAGTATTTTTATAATTATAATTATAAAAATACTTAAATTTATATAATTAAATTTCAACTTATTTAAAAAATATGTTTAAAAATGTCAAATTTCTTTTGGTGAAATTTTATATATAATATATAATTAATAATAGTAAATAAAAACTAACTTTAATGGAAAAATAAATTATAATTACGAGTGAGGAATTGATCGTGAAAAAATTTAAAATGCTTATGATGTTTGTTTTACCACTTGTTGTGGTTATCGTGGGAATCGCTGTGGTAACAGGATTCTTATCTGCTGTAAATCAAACAGTTTCTATGGATAATAGTTTTAGGTATGAGAAGCATATCGGTTCGGGTACGGAGGAAGATCCATATCTTATTTATGATATTGGTAACGCATCGCCGAAATTGGTTTCGGGTAAGATGGAATATGCCGAGAGTGGTTCTTTCAACTTCTATGCTGGAAATAACAAAGATAATAAAAATTATTTTGAAGCAGAAAATAATTTAAATACAAATGGTAAATATAGTTATTTCAAGCAAGTTGAAGATTTGGAAATGAAATCTGGTCAAACATTATTAAGTACAATGCTTCTTGGTTATTACGATGGTGCTGGCAAGATTTTTAAAACCAATCAAACTGTATTTACAAATGTTGGTAACGGCGTTTCGAATAATAGTGCGTACATAAAGAATTTGCAAGTTCAAACTATTGGTAAGATAGAAGCTAATGCATCGGTTGCGTTAAAACTATTTGGCTCGCTTGAAAATATTGTTTTCAATGGCTCAATAGTTTCCAAAACTGGCGAATCAATTTCTTTTGATGGTGGATATAAACCAGTGGCTGGTGGCTTGGTTCAATCTGCTTACGCTGGAGCAAAGATTAGAAAATGTAGAAACATAGGTTCAGTTGAATCTGATGGTGTGGCTGGCGGACTTATTGGTATTGTAAATTCTTCTAGTTCTTCAGAAGCTGTTTTAATTCAAGAATGTTTTAATAAGGGAACAGTTTATAGTAAGGAACAATCAACCAAAGGTTATGTTGGCGGTATTATCGGCGGAATGTTTTCTAATGTTAATATCTATACATCATATAACTTAGGGTTTTTGAGTTCGTTATCAACAAATTCTGTTGGCGGACTTGTTGGTTTAAATAAAGATAGAAGCTTAAATCTAAATCAAGCCTATAGTGTTGTGGCTGGAACAGGTAATAGTGCATTTATCGCAAGCGGAAATGTAAACGCAAATTCCTCAATCGGTATTGTTTGTGATAATGGCGGTTCTGCTATCTCAGATTCTGGCTCAACAGTTTCAGATATAAATATAATCCAAAATAAAGAAAACTATCAAGGCTGGTTTAATGAAGATTCAAGCCTTTGGGTAATGGCTTTTGATGCCGCAAATATTGGTAGTATGCAAGAGCAAAAGATTGTAAACTTATATTCTCCTCACTTAGCTTATGAAGTTGAAAATATTTCTGGTAATTTCAACCTAAATTATGATAATGGCGAAGCCACTAGTGGTACAACTCCAGAAACTCGTTCTTATTCAAAATTAAATAGTATAATTCAAATTCAAGATAACTTAGGCGGACTTACAAAGATAGGTTACACATTTAAGGGTTGGAGTACAATTAAAGATGCATCATCTCCATTGTTTGCATTGGATTTAGATGGTGCAATGCCTTCTCTTGAAGGTGTTTATAGTTTGCAAGATGAAGTTTCATTATATCCTGTTTGGGAACTTAAAACTTCTTATGCATATATAAATCCAAATTTTGGTACTTGGAACAATTCAAAGTTAAATGATTTTAAAGAAGCTGGATTTGAATATAATGCCTCAACTGGTTATTTAAAAATAGCAATCAATGCTAAAAAGAGCGAAATTCAATTGCCAACTGGCGAAGATATTTCAAGAGAGGGTTTTGAATTTAGAGGTTTTAAAGTAGTTTCTGATTGTGAGAATGTTTATCCTTCAACAGTTTTTAATGGTGCAGTTCTTTCGTTTATTCCAGAAGGTACTTGCGGAAATGATATAACATTGGAAGCGGTTTGGGAAGGTAATGAAAATATTGAATATTATGTTATCTATGAATTAGCTAATAAAACAAATGGTTTCTCAACTGCCACTCAAAAATATATCTTTAAAAAGATAGGAAAAGCGGGTACGGAACTTAGCTTAGAAAATAATTTCTTCCAGAACTTAGGTTATTCAAACGAAGTTTCAGAAGTTAGAATTTATGAAAGTGGTAAAACTTACGATGAAATGGAAGTTCTAACAGATGTAAGTTCTGTTATGGCAAATATTGAAAAACATTTCAATAGATATGAATTAAATGTTCAAAACACAAATAATACTGGTTCAATTATTGATGGCGATGGAAACACAGTTGCAAGCGTTAGATATTTGAGAAATACATATAAAGTAACTCTTCTATCTGGCGATAATATTTCCACAGTTAAACTTGAACAAAATAAAGATGGCGTTTTAAACGAAGGTTTAACTGCCACAAAGATTGATGTAAATAAAATTGAATGGTCTGCAATTTATGGAGTTCCGATTGTAATTTCAGCAGTTGAAAAAAGTGGTTACTTAGCTGTTTGGTATAAAGTTTTAGAGAATGGTGCAAGAGAAAAATTCTCTGGATTAAATGCTGTTGACTTAGTGGCTGAAGAAGATATTACATTGGAAGCGGTTGGTGTTGGTGGTTACACATTAGAAATCTATGCAAATAATGCGTTTGCCACATTGAATAATGCCGATGGAAAATATGATAACTTTATTGCAAGCTTAAATGCTCAAATTCAAGGCAATTATTATTATGATGATTATAATAAAGTGCTTGTAATTAAAAACCAAAAAATGGGCGAAGATGTAATTTTGCCATTGCTTGAAAGAATAAACGAAAATATTTCTTACGAATTATTTAAAGTTTTGAAAGATAATGATGGCGAGATTATATCTCTTCAAGATTTGCTAGGATTTAGCCTAGATAAAAATGCAATTGCTCCAGATTCAAATATAACCACATCGTTTAATTCAAATATGGCGGAAGTGGTTGATGGAGTTATAAAACTTTATGCAGTTTGGACAAAGTTTGAAGCAAACTTAAAAATAACCTACTATGAACAAGGCGAACCAGCAAGCGAGAATGATATTGTTTTAACAAATCCTTCAAAAACATTTAGTGCTGTAAGGCCAAGCATTGTTTCCACAATTGCAGGTGTTGATGGTGATGCAAATAATATTTTAATTTCCAGACCGGGTTTTAAATTCTTAGGATTTATGGTTGCTGGGGAAAATTCATTTGGCGGAGTTATAGTTGGAGATTATATCTCAATAGATAAAATTATGACAGCCGAACTATTTCAAGATGTTGAAATAGTTGCTAAATGGGAACAATTATTTGTAACTTTCACAGTTAATGTTTATAGAGAAAAAATTGATGGTTCTTATGAACTAAAGAGTTCTGAAACAATTTCAAATTATAAAACTGGTGATTCATATTCTCTAAATGATTTTAAAAACTTAGAAAATGCTGGTTTTAAATTCACATTAATTCAAGATTCATTAGAAAATGACCTAACTGAATATGAAAATGTTGCATTGCCAGCTGGTAATTATTCAATTAATGTTTATTATAATAGAATAGTGGTTTACCTAACATTTGAAAAGGGTGAGGGTATTGACGATATTTATATCACCGATGGTGTTAATAAATTGGTTATTGGTGATATGGATAGCGAGGCTTCCTTCAAAAATCTTGGTTTTATTGAAGCAAACGGAAGCATATATTCCTTCAAATTTGGTTCTGAAATAACAATTCAAGCAAAAGAAATGGAAGGTTTCTCATTTGATAGTTTCCAGAAAAAAGATATTAGCGAAGAATATGTAATTATTGGTTATAATCCTTCAATGAGAATAACTCTTGATGAACAAAATAATGTAATTAAAGCGGTTGCTCAAGAAAATTATAAAATTAGATTAAATCTTGGCGATGTTATAACAGCTGATATGGTTAATGTTATAACAAACGCAAATATTGAAGTTATTGATGGCGAATATTATTTAAAAAATAAATTTTCAAACAAAACAAGCTATGATGCAAACACATTCTTAAAATTTGCATTATATGAATTAAAAGCAGAATATGATAATTGCCAAACTCAAAATGGCTGGAGTGATGGTATTAATAATATTATCACTTGGGATATTGCAGGCAACTTGGTTATCAACACAGATTTTGCTCTAACTCCTAATGCTGAAAATATTGCAGATATATATGCAGTTTGGACAACCAACACATATATGCTAAGCGTTAATTACGATAGCGATGTTATGGAAAATATTATCGAAAGAGAAATTCCCGTTCCTTCAAAATTTGAAGATTTGCAAGTTAATCTAGAACCAACCAAAACTGGTTATAACTTAGATTATTTCACAATGCAAATAGATAAAACAAATAGTGGAGTTTTCGTTGATGTTGAAAACGCAGGTTCAACAAAATTAACTAAAGAATTTTTAGATACCTACACAATCACAAGGTCTGTTAGATTGCAAGCTTATTGGACTACAACCAATACAAAAACAGAATATAAGATTGTAACCGAACTTGTAACAGATAATGGTGCAAGTGTTACAGAATATTATGTTCAAGCATTAAATCCAGCAGTAATTGATACATCTGGTGCGGTTAAATCTTTAGAGGGCGAAACAAATAGTGTTATCGAACTTAGAACAATTGTTAACGATTTAGAAGATGCAAAACAAATCATTTCTAAGAACTATGATATTAAATATTTCTATAAAGATAGTGCTAATGCAGATTGGGAAGAAATTGTAAAAGATTTCAACTTTAGCGTTAAGGCTGATGGCTCAAGTTTTGCTAAAATCCAATATGTTAAAAAGCAAGTTGGCATCACAGTTAAGGGTGATGGTAATGTTGAAGTTTCTTTAGATGGAGTAAATTATTATCCATCACACACTCAAAATTTTGAAATAGATAAAACTGTTAAAATCTATTTAAAATTCAATAATGGTTATCAATTTGATTATGCAAGCGAGAATGTTACTGATAGAGATGGCTATTATGAATATATAGCATTAAATGATATTGAAATTTCATTCTTTGCAAAAGCAATTAGTTATAACATTAATATTGATAAAGAATCTTTAAAAGATACATATTTAGGTTCTGTTGAAACAACCGACACATTAATCTTTGGAAGAATACTTCAAGATAGCAACACTGTTGAATTTAAGTATGAAAATGGAATTGCATCATATTCTTGCATTTCATCATTCAATCTTCCAGTTTTAAGTAAAAAGGGTTATGTATTTAAAGGATATAGAATTGCATATCAAACTGGCGCAGTTTATTCCATTTATGAAGGTGGCAAAATTGTTGTTAATAATGATGATGTTATAGATAATATCGCTTATGGTTCTTATGCAGATATAACTCTTTATGCTGAATTTGAAGCAATTGGATTTAATATTACATTTGATGCAAATAAACTTCCTAATATGGCAGATAGCAATGTAACTATTCCTGCTGGAGTGGTGGCAGTTGTTTATGGTCAGGAAGTGGATTTAGGAATTGCAGAAACAGATAATGTGGCTTATGGATTTAAAGGTTGGGCAACTCATAAAGAAGAAGGCGTGGGTGTAAATCTAGTTTCAGATGCAAATGGTAAGAGTGTTTGGAATTTCATTCCTGAAGATTTTGAAACTTACACAAAAATTTTAGATAATAATTATAATGTAACAGTTTATGCGTTCTGGTCTGAATTTAAGAAAGAGATTAGAATTGGCGGAGATTCTAATAGAATTGAAACCTTAGAAGTAACCACAGTTGAAAGCGCTGGTGGTGCAAATGCTAAAGTTTTGAAAACAAACAATGGTTATTCAATTTATTTAAATGATAATTATGTTGTGAAACTAAAAGTTGAAACCACAAATGGTTATGATGTTTATGAAAATGGTAGTGACTCTTGGAAAGCTGGAGAAAACACAACCTATACATTTAATAAATATAGCTTTGTGGCTCAAGCTGAAGATGAAACTTATTCTGCAAAAGAATTTGAATTAAACCTTCAAACAGAAGGATATAAAGTTTCATCTACTGGCAATGTTGCAAATATCTTGTTCGTTGCAAAAAGTAATACATATATTCTAACTTATGATTTCAATTATGATGGAAGTATTACCACAGTTGTAAATGCAGAAAATGCAAAAACAGAAGTTGTTTATCAAACAAATGTTTATACAACCTCTCCAAGTTCGCTTGAAAGATTGCTAACTCCAACCGAACTTATAGAGCTTGGCTTAGTTACAATTTCTAATGAAAATGGAACAACTAATGGATTGCCTAATGGTTATAAATTTGGTGGTTGGTATAAAGATAGTGCTTGCACACTTGGTAATGAGCTTATGTATATGGATAGAGCTGGAAACTGGATTAGTAATGCATATAAAATTCCAAATAATGGCGTTGTGTTTGCTAAATGGGTTCCAGTTGAATATAATATTAATTTGGTTAGAAACTATGATGAAAACGATGAAAAGGTTTTAGCTCAAGTTAATCAAAAATTTGGCGAAGAACTTGGTAATTGGTTTGTTAATTATCCAAAATCAGATGATATAAAAGCAGGCTATAAATTCAAGGCTTGGGCATTCACAAAAACAGGTGTTGATGGCGAAGGGAATAGCACAATTCTAGAAAATGTGGCTTGGAATAAATACGGCGAAGAAGAATGGAATTTATATGCTATTTGGGAAGCAAAACAATTCTATCTAACTCCAGACACAAATAAAAATAACTTATCTTTGCAAAGTAAGTTAATCGTTACAGATTATGATTACGATAATATCTATATAGAAGTTGGAACAATTGAAAACTATTTAGATGCAAAGATTTTAGTTGAATTTGATAAACCTTACGAGGTTAATAAAGTAAACGGTAGTGTTCCAACAAGATTAGGTTATAAGTTCTTAGGTTGGTATGCGCTAACTGGAACAGAATGGTATCAAATCACAAATGAAGAAGGAAATAGTGTAAATTCAGTTTGGAATATAAATTCAGATGATGAAGAGATATTGATTTGCACATTATGGACTCCAGATGTGGTTAATGTAACAATTAATGTTTATGAAGCCGATGTTGATGGAAATTATCTTGAAGAAGAAAAACAAACTTTCAATAAAGAATATTTGGCAGATACTTATGTTGCTGAAACAAATGGTGTTGTAACAGATATTAAGAATTTCGTTGTTGCATTAAAAGATAGCAGTGATATAGATAATAAAGAAGTTAAATTCTATCATAATAGCAATGAGCTTATTGATACAAAATCTTGGATTGCTTATGCTGATGGCGGATTAGTTGTTAATATTAAATATGCTAGAAAAACTCTTCAAATTAATTTGGGTAAAGATGATGCTAAAGCAGATAAAATTGAATTATTATCATTAATTGAAGATGAAAATGAAATCACTGGTGATAGCATATCTAAATATATTGTTTATGGAAAAACTATAACAATTAATGCAGTGCTTTATAAAGGCGTTGAATGGCAAGGTTGGTATAATGGAAATGTTCAATATTCAAATATAAAGGAATATTCATTTGAAGTAACTGAAGAATTAAACTTAGTTGCAATGGCAAAATATATTGAATATGAGATTATTTATAATAATGTTGAAGAAGTTGTAAATGCTCAATTCAAAGATGTTTATACAAAGATAGATGCTTTCGAATTACCAAACTTAACAGATAAGAGAAAAGGTTATGCTTTTGTTGGTTACTTATTAGATGTTTGCGAAGATAGCGAATGTAATCATTCAATTTGCGGTAAGTATTATAATGTAAATTATGGTGCTGATGGAAAAATTACAGCAAACTTAATTAAAGATAATATTGAAACTTTAGTTGAATTGAATGTTAGTTATGGTGTATTTGATAGTAGCGAATTATTAGATAGAAAACTTATCAAAAATGTAAACGCAGGCTCAATGGGAACATTAGTATTGAAAGCGGTTTGGGAAGGAAATGAAGGTACTAAATTTAATGTTCAATTAAGAGAACAAAATTTGGCAGGAAACTTCAATTCTGAAGAAAAAACTTTCTATACAAAGAGTGGTACAGAAATTAATGGTGTTGACAAAACTCAAAGTTTCTATATTGCATTTGATGGTGCTAATTACACAGGTGAAAAAGTAAATATTTATGATTTTGCTGGTGTTGATGAAGAATGTTTTGATAGATGGTATATTTCAGATGTTGATTGCCAAACTGAAGAAGATATTTTAAATAATAAATTAGATACAATCTCAGTTAGTGGCGATGGTTCAACTATTATATATCTATATAAACTAAGAAAAATTATAAACTTAAAATTAGATGCAACAGTTAGTGCTGAAGAAACATTTAAGTCTATCTCAATTAGTTCTAGCGATTCAAAGATTATCCTAACTCTAATTTCAGGTGATGTTGTTGAAATTAACGCAAATGAAACTCACACTTTGGAATATACAAATTTAACTGAAATTCTAAACTTGCAAGTTTTGTATGGCGGTACAATTGAAATTAAAGTAATGGATATATCTAATGCTTTCAAACTAAAAGTTTATGCTTCAGATGTGGAAATTGTGGATAGTGGAGATAATAAATATGTTGTTTCAAATATTATCAACACAATGACAATTGTTATTGGCACAGAAGAATTTTCATATAAAGCAAAATTAAATATTAATGATGCTTCTTGGAATAATGGCTCAACATTTATTGCTGAAGAATCAATTTCTATAAATGATAAAGAATATATGGTTAGTGCCGACCAAAACGGCTATAATAAATATGTTGAAATAGATATTAAATCAACAACAATCACAAATCTTCCAGTATTTACAAGAGTTGGTTACACATTCCTAGGCTGGTCTTTAGAAGAATCTAGCACAGGTACAATATCTAATTCAAAAACAAATTCTAATGGTTATTATACTGGTATTGCTGGTATTGGTAATTATGAAAACGAAGTTGTTTTAGTGTTGAAAGCAAATTGGGAAGCTGATGATGTTAATATCTCGTATGTTATCACAGAAGGTGCTTCCACAGATTTAACTTATAAATTCGATGCAGATGCTTATGTTCTTCCAGAAGATATAAGCGCTGATGACCATAATGCTTATATTAATAGCGGAAAGCGTTTCCTTGGTTGGTTTATATTTAATAAGAGTACTTACCTAAATAGCGTTGGGTTAAATCCTAATGTTGATTGGGTAAAATTAGAAGATTGCACAGATTTAACTGATGCAGAAAAAGAAGAATTGGCTAACGGTTATGCTTTTGGTATAAAGAATTATGATAATAATGGCAAGATATTTAATGTTATGTTTAATAACGCAATATCTAATTATCCTTACACAACTGCAAATAGTCCATTATCTTCAATTGAAGAGTATTTGGTGGCATCAAATTATTGTCAACAATATTTGAATAATGTTGATGATTTCCAAACAAATATAACTCTATATGCTTGGTATATCACCGATTGCTATCAAATCACATTCGATTTGAACTTAGATGAAACATTAGCAGATGTTGATGAAACAGTTAGAAATTATTTTGCTAGTGCTGGCGAACTAACAATAAATTGGTTTAGAGGTACAGATTATGCAAATTCTCAAAAAACTCCAATAGTTGAAATATTAGAAAGTTGGGGTAATATTAAAGGCTATAGCATTTATAAAAATAAAACTGAAGCCACAGAGTTTGTTGAAGGCGAGAATTATTTCTCATTAAGTGAGGGTGGTAATTTCTTAGTTGGCGATGTTGCTTCAAAAATCCCAGATTCAGAAAATGGTAAAATCCTATATGCAATTTGGGAAAGAAATAATATAACAGTTTCTTATAGCTTAGGCTTTGATGATGAAACATTGAATTTCTCTCAATCCGAACCAGCTCCATTTAAAGCTTCATTTGTAAATAATGGCGTTGATTATTCAGATTTGAGCGGACTTACCACAGGCCAAACAATCAATGGCTTAGACGCAGCCAACACTTCATATTTTGAATTTAAAGGCTGGAAAATTACATTTGAAGGAAACTTCAAAGGTTTGAATTTTGATAACGAATATTTCTATTTGCAATCTGATTTAGATAAAGAAATCTTGCTTGCAGATATAAATAATATTAAAAATAAATATGCAACATTTAATGGCGTAAATCTAACAGCTGTTTGGGAACAAAAAGTTGTTATAATAGATATTCATTCTAATTATGCATCTGATTATGTTGATGCAGATGGTAATAAGGTTAAAGAGGAAATTAATCGTATCGTAGCATCATTAAACGATACTGTTAATTTAAAGGGAAGTTCCAATGTCGGTCCTAGCGGATATGATGTTGGTGTGAGCGGAGATAAAGATTCTTGCGTTCCAGATTATGCTTATTATGCAGAAAATGATAGCGAATCTAATCCTGTTAAACCTGCATATTCGGTTTTAGCTAGTGATTTGGTTAAAAAATATAGTTCTAAAAATATAAATCTATATATTGTATGGCTAGGAACTATAGATAAGCCTTTTGAAATTGAAACAATTGCAGATTTTAACTTCTTAGCTGGTGGTAAAGCTAAGGGGATGAATTTGCCTGCAGGGGATTCTGGAAATCAAGGAATCTCAAAATTTGCTAATTTTATGAAGTGCGAAGATTATTTTGGAGCTAATTCCTCAAATACTCCAGCAATATATGTTAAGCAAGTTCAGAAATTGATTGAAGATGAAAATAATATAATGGTAAGACCTTACTTATATAAAGTTTATTATTCAATTGAATTGGATTTGAATGGCAATTATGAAGGAATTAATGTATCTAAGATTGATGGTTCTTTAAGTATGTTTAGGGGTATTGCAGCTTCATTTATTGGAAGAGATAGCAATGTTCCATTAAATATTAGCATTAATAATGCTCAAGGTTCTATATTTGCAGATAATATTAAATATTCATCAATTAAAAAAGTTAATACTTATGGTAGCATTACTTCTGCAATAATAGCCGGTGAAAATACTGGTGGAACTAAAAAATCAAATTCAGAAGCTAGTGCAGATATAGCAAGAGTTAAAGGAATGTCTGCAATTGCAATTAGTGCTTCTGTTGTGGTTTTTGATAATATTAATAACTATGCAGATATTATTGCTAATGAGGCATCAAAGGTTTCAGCAGGGCTTATAGGTGTAGGACGATTTATATCAATTAAGAATGCTGTAAATTATGGTTCAATTAAATGTAGTGAAGGCGTGTTTAGTGCTGGCGGAATCGTTGGAAGTATAGAAGGGCAACTTAATGTTGATATTTATGCACAATTGGATAAAGAACTTCCTAATCTTAAAAATGGATATAGATCTTCCAATTCCGACAATTCAATTGGTTTCGTGATTCAAGGGCCTAGTGATAATACTAGTACATTTATCCCATATAATTATCCATCATTATATAATGTTAAAAATTATGGAAATATTAGCGGTAATATAGTTATAGCAGGTGGTATTGCTGGAATGTTAAAAGCTTCAATGGATAGTTGCTCAAATTATGGTGCTATAAATGTTAAAGCAGATAAGGTTTTAGATGTTGATGTGATGAGGGGTGGAACTCAAGAATCATCATTGCCAGCCGATCAAAATACAGAGGAATCTTCATCTGCGATAGAATTATCCACAACCGTTGTTGGTGGACTTGCTGGATTGCAAATGCTTAATATGAAGTTATATTATAATGAAACTGAAGAATCAAGTTTAAATAACTCAATGCCAGTTGCAGGCAAAGTGGTTGCACTTAATGCTGGAGAATTTGATTTTACTCAATCCACAAATCTATATAATTCAGCTGATATAACAATTGAAGGTAAGAAATTGCCAAAAGATTGGTTAAATAATAATGCTTTAGATGATTTAACTGCACTATTGCCAAATGCTGTATTTACAGGCGGAATTTATGGATTGGTAATGAATTTTTCGTTGACCTCAAAGTCAAGTATAAAATTAGAAACTCTAACACTAAAAAATGTTATAAACACAGGTTCAATTATAGATAACACATATAGCATAGATGAAACGAATGTATCATTGCTTGGCGGAATTACAGGCTATGTTGGTTTACCAAATGCATTTTTTGAAACAATAATTGATAGGCGAGTAGGTGGTGAAATAAGCCTAAATAATTGCATTGAATTATCAATTTCAGATTCTTATACCACTGGTGTAATTAAAGGCGAAACCAACAAAGATGGAATGTCTTATGCTGGCGGATTTATTGGATATGCTCTTGGTCAAACTATAAATATTTCATCAAGTTATTCAATGAGTGCGTTAGAAGGCAAATTTAATAGCGGAATTGGCGCTTTAAATGGTACAATTATTAATGAAACAACATTCACAAATAATTATTTTGTAAATTATAATTATTCAAGTAAATCTCAATCTTCATATAAAGCAAATTGCTTAAATGATAGTAATTTAGGTACTGCAAAAACATTATCTCAAATGCAAGCTCTTTCAACTTATGAAGGATTTGAATGGAAAGATATAAATGATGCAAATTCTTGGTTTAGAGCAAACTCAAGTTCTCTAATCTATGCACCAATGAAAGTTCAAGGTATTGAGAGATTGGTTAGATTGCCAAGGCTTAGTATGGAAGAACTTACAAAAGGTGAATATAAAGTTTATTATGATAGCAATTCAGTTAGAAAATTTGCAACTGAGGCTGAGCTTATAAATGTAAGCGGTAGCAATGGAAGTTATGCATTAATCGGTTCTAGCATATTATCATATAATAATAAGCTTGGAAGAATTGAGGATATAAACACATATTCTGATGCCTCAACATTCACAATTGCCGATGGTTCTGCTTATAGAGTTACAAACTATTCTGGCGCACAAAATGGTGAAGTTGCATATAAATGGTTCTTTAGAAAATATTATAGCTTCGTTGGATTTGCCTTAGATCCAAATGCAAAAGAAGAAGATGTGATGTCTGGCGAAATTTCAAACTTATATTTCTCAGGCGATTTAGTATTCTATGCTATTTGGAAACCTATCGAATTTAATATCACTTATGATAATTTGAAAGGTGCATTAAATGGCGAAAACCCAGTAAGTTATAATATTGAAAGCGAATTTACATTCAAACCATTAAGCGGTGTGGCTGGATATAAATTTAATTCTTGGTATAACAATCCAGATTTAGATGAAAGCCATAAACAAGCAAAGATTGAATATGGTACAACTTTAGATAAAACATTCTATGCTGGTTGGGATAGATTGCCTTATACATTAACAGTTGATGTTGATGGTACGATTTCAAACTACACATATTATATTGATGATATTTCTGCAGTAAATCTAAATACAATTAAATCAGACATTGAAGCAAATAATTCGGATAAAACATTTGGTCATTTTAAAGTGGTTAGTATGGGTTCAAACCCAGAAGAATCTGCTGAAGAATTATTGAAGATTTTAAGCAATGGTAATAAGATTGAAGAAGAAGATAAGATTGAAACTATTGATCTTGGCTCTTATGGTAATATTGAAATTGCTGTTGTTTGGAAAGGTAGCGAAGAAGATGCTTATGAAATCGACTCTATCGAAACATTCAATAATTATGTAGATCAAGGTTTATTTGGTAAAGGTTACTTCTTTAAATTAGTTGCTGATTTAGAAGTAACAAACACAAACAAACTTAAAGCAACATCTTTAAAAGGTATATTCGATGGTGGTTATACCGATGAAGAGGGAAATAATAAAAATCATTCAATTAAGATTTTAAATTCAACTCCATTATTTGTTAGCGTTGATGGAACAATTAAGAATTTGGATTATTATGCTGAAGATTTTGAATATAATGCATCTGGAATTAGCGGTGTTTTAGCTGGTTCATATCAAGGTGTGTTAGAAAATGTTAAAGCGTATGGTACAGTTACAGCCACTCTATCTTCAGGTAATTCATCTATTGGTTTGATTGAGAGAGCAAATACTGGTGCGTTGGCTATAAACCTTTGTGAAAACCATATTAATTATAATATCAATGTATCTAATTCAGCTTATTATCAAGCAGGCGGATTCGTTGGTGAAACAAATCAAAATATTAAGATAACTAACTCATTAAATACTGGTAATATTAATATTGAAGCACAAGGATATATTTATGTTGGTGGATTTATTGGTATTGGTAGAAGTGAGATGGTTGAGATTACTGGTTCTTTAAATAAAGGACAAGTTAAAGCAACCGTACCATCTGGAACAATCGTTGCTGGTGGCGGTTTAGTTGGTTTAGCTCATAGATCAACAATTCTATATTCATATAATATAGGTAATATCACTGTAAGTTCTCCAACCACAACTGGCATAAATGTTGGTGGTTTGATAAGTGGTTTCCAATCATCTTATGTGGTTATAAATTATTCATATAATCTAGGACTTATTAATCCTCTTACAGAATATGGCGGATTGATTGGTAAAATCTATAATGGTACTGCCGGTCAAGAAGGTGCAGTGGTTAATGAAACTCTAAGTGATTATGGTCAGATTAAATATTCATATTATTTAGCTGAAACTGAAGCTGTTTCATCTAATAGTTATGGTTTACCAAAAACTATTGCAAGCCTAACTAATAAAGATAATTATCCAGAAGAATGGTATATTAGGAAATTAGGAACTAAGAGAGATGATAATTCTGCTTGGTATTGGCAATGGATAGATAATGGTCAGATGATTATTAATGGTTCAATCGAAAGATATTCTCTTCCAAGATTATGGTGGGAAGATTTAACAGAAATTGAAACTGTTTTAATAACATTCCAAAATGATAAAACCAACCCAACTGATTCTTATACTCAAGAAGTTGCAAAAGGCTTAGATGCTATATTGAAGCCAATTCAGTTTAGTAAGGATAGATTCTTATATTGGGTTGATGATGCAGATAATAAATATTATGATCAATCTAATGTTAAATTTGATGCAGATAAAACATTGTATGCATTCTATACTGATCAAGATGGCTCAGAGGGATATCCTTATCTAATTTCAAATGCTGAAGATTTCAATAAGTATGCATCAAATGGTGCGTTTGAAAATCCAGAATTGTATTTTAGGCAAGTTGCAGATTTCTCAACCGATGCGTTAAATCAAGCATCATTGATGGCTCATTATGATGGAAATAATCATACAATTACATTCACAGCAAAAACAACACAACCATTATTTATAAATGTTGGAAGTGAAAGTAATTCTGCCACTCTTACAAATTTAACCGTTGTAGTTTCAAATTCAACAACTGCAATCATAGCCGAAAGCTTATATGGTAGTATTAATAGAGTAATCACTAAAGGTACAATTAATGCCACTCTTAGCGTTGGCGGATTGGTAACAAGCGCTTATGGTGGTTCACAAATTATTCAATGTGCAAACTTCGCAACAATCAATGCTTCGGGAGTTCCAAATGTTGGCGGAATTGTGGCGAGTGTTGAAAGTACTAATGATAAGAATGTGGTAACAATCACAGAATGTGTAAACTATGGTACAATCACAAATGTTAAAACCACATCTGGTTCAACATCTGCAGGTTATAGCGGTGGTATTGTTGGTAAGATTAGTTCAAAAACTAATATCACTAGATGTTATAATGTTGGAAATATCACAGGCGGAACAACTGCTGGTATTATCGGATTAGTAACAGAATATATTAATGGAGATATAAATGTTTCAGATACATATAATGTATGCTCAAGTGTTGGCAAAGGTATCTTGGGTGCTGATCAACGAACAAATTATTCATTAGTATTCACAAATGTATATTCAAGGTCTGATGGTGATGAAGGTGTTATTGATGCTGGTTATACAGGTATGGGAGTTAATAGCGTAACTTATAACAAATTAAGAAGACAAGCCACTTATGCAAATTGGACATTTGGTATAAATGGTACAGATACAACTGGTTGGGTATTTATAAATGCTAAAGTTCCATTCTCTAATGGCGAAAAGATTGTTAGATTACCAAGACTTGCTTGGGAAAATCTAACTGAAGAAGAACTTCAAAATTATGAATTAACATTAGCGTATGCTTCCACAGATAAGGGAGCAGTTACCGAAAATGGCGGTACGCTTTCAGCCTCAACTTACGAAATAGATCCTAATGGAACAGAAGTTACAATTTCAGCAACTGTTAATGAAGGATATAGTTTTGCTGGTTGGTATATAAATGAAAATGGCTCATTCAAATTAGTGAGCGAAGATGCTTCATTTACAGTAACGCTAGATGAAGATACAAAATATTATGCGTTATATAAAATTAGAGTTTATATCACAAACCATAATTCAAGTGATTCAAGTATTGATGGTGATACAATTGAGATATATGTATTGTATGGTCAAAAAGCATCTATCACATTTGATTTAGAAGATGGAATTATGGTTGGCGGAATTTACTCAAGTAAATCAACAATTTCAGATAGCTTATTATTAGTTGCTGGTTCAGATTTAGAAACTGTTGGTACAAACCAAGTTCGTTGGATAACCGATGAAGTATATGCTCCATTTAATGCTTATGTGTTATTACAAAAAGTTTTATATAGAATAACATTTAATTCTATGAATGCTGATGTTCAAGGTACGGAATATGTTGATGTTTCTATTAGAGATGCTCTAACAAACATTGAAGTTCCATCAAAAACAGATAAAGCATTTATGGGATATTACACAGAAACAGATGGTAATGGAACACAATATTTTGATTATTCAGGTAGTCCAGTTCTTGGAAACTTGCAATCAAAAGGCGATATAACCCTATATGCATATTGGAAAGATATTATAAAAGTTAATGTTTATGTTGATGGTGTGCATAAAGCCGAAGTTGATTATATAACTGGAGCTTTAGAGAATTTGGTTAGTGGTTATGCACCTAGTCCTTACTCAACGGGTTGGTTCTTCAATGAAGAACTTACCCGTGTGGTAAGCAGTGATTATCTAAATACCGACATTACTGCTGGTAAAGATATATCATTATATTGCCGTACCGCTTCAATCACAGGCTTAACCTTTACTCTTTCTTCTGATAGTAATTCATATTTAGTTGCGGGAGAAAGTGAAACCTCTCCAAGTGGTGCAGTAGTTCTTCCAAATAGATATAATGGAAAACCTGTTACTGGATTTGTAACTGGAACATCTTCTTCCCCAACATTTAAAAAGAATACCAATATAACTAGCGTAGTGTTATCTAATAATATATCTAGTATTGCAAATTATACTTTTAAAAATTGTACAAATCTAACACATATAACTATACCGAATTGTGTAAAAAGTATAGGAAGTATAGTATTTGAACATTGTGATAGTTTAACTAGTGTCGAAATTCCAGATAGTGTTACTAGTGTAGGGAATGGTATGTTCAGATATTGTGGTAATTTAACGAATGTAATTATTGGTAATGGTGTAAAAGAAATAAGAAATGCTACATTCTTCTATTGTAGTAGTTTAAAAAATATAAATATACCAGATAGTGTAACCAGTATAGGTTCTTATGCTTTTGACAGTTGTACCAGTTTAACAAGTATAAAAATACCACGCTATGTAAACAGTATTGTTGCAAATGTATTTGATGATTGTATAGCATTATCTAGCATTATAGTTGATAGCGGTAATACAACTTACGATAGTAGAAATAATTGCAATGCGATTATAGAAACTGCAACCAACACATTAATTCAAGGATGTCAATCAACAATTATTCCAAATACTGTTTTGAAAATAGATAACTATGCATTCTATAAAGTTGGTAATTTGGCAAGTATAACAATGCCAAGTAGTGTGGTAAGCATTGGACAATCAGCTTTTAATGGTTGTAGTGGATTAACAAGTGTAATTCTTTCAAATAATTTAACAAGTATTGAAGCATCCGCTTTCAATAATTGTACTGGGCTTACAAAAATATTTATGCCAAAATCTGTAACGACAATTTCTGCTTCCTCTTCCTCTAATGCTATATTCTATGGTTGCTCTTCAAATCTAGTAATTTATTGCGAAGCAAGTTCTAAACCAGATGGTTGGGATATTTATTGGAATTATAGAACTGATTCGGCAATTCATACCACCTACTGGGGTAAAACTTATGAAGATTGTTATCCTGTAGAATATTCTGTATCTGTTGGAAAATATTCATTATCTCCAAACACGGGTTGCTCTTATTCCGTTAGCCCTTCAACTATTTTATCTACTGGAACAGAAGTAACATATAAAGCTATAGTTAGTGATGGTTATCGCTTTATGGGTTGGTACGATTCAATTAGCGGTGGAGAACTTGTAAGTAATAATGAAACTTATGTAACCACATTATATAGACCAACAACATATTATGCTTATTGGCAACTTGCTCAAGATATAAATATTGTTGTGGATTCAAGAACAACTCAAGTTCCGTATTACACAGGAAATACAATTGCTAACACAGTTAAATCTTATGAACCAACATATTTTACAGGCTGGTTCTTAGATAGTGGATTAACTCAAATTGCAACCACTTCATTCTTGCAAGAAACATCATTTGAGGGTTCACTTTTAACCCTATATTGCAAAACAGCTTCAATCGCAGGTTTAGTATTCACTCTTACCGATGATGGTAATTCATATTTAGTTGCGGGAGAAAGTGAAACATCTCCAAGCGGAAACATTGTAATTCCGAATAAGTATAATGGTAAACCAGTTATTGGATTTGCATCGGGTGGACAAACAAACCCAGTGTTTAAAAAGAATGCAAATATAACTAGCGTTACTTTACCAAGTTCAATTACAAGTGTTGGTAATTACGCGTTCTATGCTTGCAAAGCTATTACTAATATAAATATACCAAATAGTGTTTTAACAATTGGATATTCTTCGTTTGGTTATTGTAATGCTTTAGTTGAAATTGTTCTTCCAAACACAGTTACGAGTATTGATGCAATGGCATTTAGCGATTGCGGAGCTTTAGAAAAAGTTGTTCTTCCAACAGGAATAAAAGCGATAGAAAGATATACCTTCTGGACTTGCAGTAGTTTAAAAAGTATAACTATTCCAGATACTGTAGAAACTATAGGTATGTCGGCATTTAATAAATGTTTCAAATTAACAAGTATTAGAATTCCTAAGAATGTAAAGAGTATTGGAACTGGAGCGTTCAAAGGTTGCGGAAATGTAACAAGTATTGTTGTTGATAGTTCTAACACAGTGTATGATAGTAGAAATAACTGTAATGCTATTATTGAAACTGCTACTAATACATTAATTCAAGGTTGTAATTATACAACTATTCCAAATACCGTAACAAGTATTGGTGATGGATCATTTGTAAATATGAAAAAAATGACAAGTATAACAATTCCTAATAGTGTTGTTACTATTGGTAGTTCTGTATTTACATATTGTAGCGGTTTAACTAGTATCATACTTTCAACCAATCTAACAAGTATTGGTGCTGGTGCGTTTGTTTATTGTACTGGTTTAACTAAAATATTTATACCAAAATCTGTTACAACAATAACTGCAGAGTCATCTAATACTTATCCGTTCAGAGAGTGTAATTCAACATTAATAATTTATTGCGAAGCAAGTAGTAAACCAAGCGGTTTTGGTACTTACTGGAATTATTATGATGATTCACATGCTCTAACTACATATTGGAATCAATCAATAGCAGATGTGTTATATCCATATTTAACATTTACATTAAATAGCGATAATAATAGTTATTCAGTTGGTGCTAAAAATACATCTATTTCTGGAGAAATCGTTATTCCAGAATCATATAATGGTTTGCCAGTTACAGCTATTGCTGATGATGGATTTAACGGTTGCAGTAGTATAACAAATATTGTAATACCAGAGAGTGTTACAAGTATTGGAATATCATCATTCTATGATTGCTCAGGCATTACAAACTTAGTTATTCCTTCAAGTGTTGTAACAATTGGCGAAAAAGCATTCCAAAAATGTACGGGATTAGAGAGTATTCAAGTATCTGGAAATAATACAAAATTTAGTAGTCCTAATAATTGTAATGCTATCATTGTAACTTCAACTAAGAAACTAATTTATGGTTGTAAGAATACAGTTATTCCAACGAATATTTTAACAATTGGAGATCATGCATTCTTTAATGTTGGATTTTCTACTATAACAATTCCAAGTTCTGTAACAAACATAGGAGAAGGTGCATTTTATGGTTCAACACTAACAAATATTGTAATACCTAATAGCGTAAAGATTATTGGAGAATCTGCGTTTAGTAATTGTGCAAGTTTGGCAAGCGTTACTCTTGGAACTCGTTTAACAACTCTTGGAGTTCAAGCGTTTGGACGGTGTACTGCATTAACAAGCATTATAATTCCTAGCAATGTAAGAACAATCGGTACTGGTTGCTTTATGAGGTGTTCAAATCTTGCTAGTGTAACAATTGAAAGCGGTGTCACCACTATTGGTGGCCAAGCATTCCATACTTGTATTGCATTATCTAAGATATTTATTCCTCTATCTGTAACAAGTATTACTGCTGCAAATGCAAATGCATCTGTATTTAGTAATTGTAGTACATTGGAAATTTATTGTGAAGCATCTTCTAAGCCATCTGGCTGGGGAACTTATTGGAATTATTACAATACTTCCACTGCTTGTACAACCTATTGGGGACAAACTAGAGAAAGTATGGATAGTCCATTAAGATTTATATTAAATAGTGATGGTGCGTCATATAGTGTTAAAGCAGGAAGTACATCTATTGCTGGTGCTGTAACTATTCCTAGCACATATAATGGAAAACCTGTTACTGCAATTGCAGATAGCGGATTCAACAACTGTTCCAGTATTACAAGTATAGAAATTCCAAATAGTATAACAACTATAGAAGGTTTTGCATTTAATAGATGCACAGGATTAACTGGTATAGAAATTCCAGAAAGCGTTACATCTATAAAGAGTTATGCATTCCAAAGTTGTAGTGGTTTAACAAGCATAACAATTCCGAGTGGGGTAACGACTATAACTCTTTCAGTATTTGATGGTTGTACTGGTTTAACAAATATATATATTCCAGATGGCGTAACAAGTATTGTAGATCTTGCATTTTCAGGTTGTACTAGTTTAACAAAATTGTTTATACCAAAGTCTGTTACATCAATAACAGGAAGTAACTATACATCTTCTCCATTCTTTGATTGTTCTTCCACGATGGAAATTTATTGTGAAGTATCTTCAAAGCCAAGTGGTTGGGCAACATATTGGAATTATTATGATAGTGGCAAAATTTTAACCACATATTGGGGACAAACTAGAGATAGTATGGATAGTCCATTCGTATTTACATTAAATAGCAATGGCACAACATATAATGTTAAAGCAAAAAGTACATCAATTTCTGGTGCTGTAACTATTCCTAGCACATATAATGGAAAATCTGTTACTGCAATTGCCGAAAGCGGATTTAGTAAATGTTCTAATATAACAAGTATAACAATTCCTTCATCAATTACTTCAATTGGAGATAGTGCATTTGTGGATTGTACTGGTTTAACCAGCTTAACAATTCCAAGCAGTGCAAAAACTTGGGGAGATTTTGCATTTGAAAGATGTAGTAATTTATCTAGCATTAATATTCCTTCTGGAGTTACAAGGTTGGGTTATGGTGTATTTTTAGGTTGCAAAAAACTTACAAGCATTACTATTCCTAATTCTGTTACAATGATAGATGATTCAGCTTTTCAAGCTTGTAGCGGACTTACTAGTGTAACTTTCGGTACTGGAATTAAAACAATCGGTCTTCAAGCTTTTGCTTATTGCACAGGTTTAACCGAGAGATTAGTTCTTCCTGAAAATATGAATACCTTATCTGATGGTGCATTTGAAGGTTGTACTGGCTTAACAAGAGCATTTATTCCTCAATCCACAACAACTATAGAAGGCTTACCTTTTAGGGCTTGTTCTTCTAGATTGGTGTTAGGTACAGATGTTCCATACCAAACTGGCGGTGGTTCTGTTCCTAGTGGTTGGAATGAAATGTGGTGCTATATAGATAGTAGTACAAAACTTGGAGTTGCCTATGGGGCTTCAAGATAATTGAAATAAAAAAGATTGCTTATAAAAATAGGCAATCTTTTTTCTTATAAAATATTCTTTTAAATTTATTATTCATAAATAATTGAATTTATATTATTTAATACTTAAATTTATTATTCATAAATAATTGAATTTATATTTAAGCAAAAACCAACTAGATTATTTATTTAATGCTTTAAATTTTGATTTTTATTTAACACTTAAATTTGTTATCTGTTTAATAATCAAATTTATTATCTATTAATTATTTTTTTTATTAAGATTTATATTAAATTAAAATATTTATATTAAGAAATAAAAAAGCCTAATAAAAGAATATTAGGCTATATTTTATTCAATGCTTTTTAGAGTATCTAAAATAAACTTAGTTGTTTTTGCTGTGTCTTTAATCACTTGGTAGCAATGAATACCATCTGGTTTTTCATTAATTATGCTTTGTCCGGATTTCTCTCCGTTTGTTTCCACATCTATCCAACATTTTTTAAATTCAAAAAACTCTGGTTTTACAAGAGCTAGAACAGAGAGTGGGTCGAAAATTGCAAATGCTGTTGGGTCCATACTCTCATAGCTTCCAGCAATCACTTCTGAGATTAATTTTTGAGTTGGGGTGATTTTATCCGCAATAAACTCAGCCTTTTTAGCCCTACTCTCAAAGCCTAATTCCATTGGGTTAAGAACCAATGGCACTTCGCTCTTAACAACCAAATCAAAGGCTTCTGGGTCGAAATATGAGTTAAATTCTGCATAAGGTGTAATATTTCCTTTGCCTTTAACAGAGCCTATCATTGTGTAAATCTTTTCTATGTTGTTTCTAATATCTGGGTGAATTATCAACAACTTCGAAATGTTTGTTAGAGGTCCTAAGCAAAGTAATATTACTTTTGTTTTACTCTCTTTTATTGTTTCATACATTGCTTCCACAGAGTTTGGTAATGTTGGGTAGTTCTGATTGGGAATTTTGAAATGACCAAGTCCGCTAACTCCGTGAACATATTCAGCATTTACAGATTTAGGTTTTACCAATGGTGATTCTGAACCTTTTGCAACTTTAGCGCCATTGAAATAGTTTTTTACAAAATATTTAAGATTGTTTGTTGCGGTTTCGATTGGAATGTTGCCAGCAGTTGAACAAAATAGCTTTATATTAAATTCATCTTTAAATTTATATAATAAAAGCAAGGCAAGGGCATCATCAATTCCAGGGTCTGTATCTATAATTAAAGGTTTTTTAATCATTTTTTCTCCTTAATAATATTTAATGATAAATATTTATTTTTCATTTTTAAGTTTTATACTCTATTTTAAAAGTTTTGCTGTGTTTATTTTAATCTTATTTTTCTTTATATAAGCCAAAACCTTATTTAAAGTTGGCATACCAGTCTGTGCACCCAAAACTGTGGTTTTTAATCCAGCACAGATGTTTGCAAAGGTAAGCGCTTCGCCAATCTCAAGTCCTTTATTGATTGATACCATAAAAGAGCCTAGGAAGGTGTCGCCAGCGCCCGTTGTGTCTATAACCTTAACATTTATTGCTGGAATATTTATAACCTTTTCTCCATCGCTATAGAAGCAACCATCGCCACCTTTTGTTAGGATAAGCTTGTTTGGATATTTTGTTAATACATCAAATGGTTTTAAAGGGTTATAGCCTCTAACTTTTTCTATTTCCACTTCATTTACAATAACATAACTTGAATTTTCAAATAATTCAAAAGGGTAGTCTTTAATAGGGGAAGGGTTTAGAACAAATTTGATGTTATGCTCTTTGCAAATTCTGTTTGCTGTTAGTAGGCTCTCAATCGGAACTTCAAACATTCCGCCAATTATCCCACATTCAAGAATTGCTTTTTCTTGTTTTAATATATGGTCTTTATCAACCATTGCATTTGCACCAGGGATAACAATAATTTGGTTGTTTTTGTTGCTAACGGTTATGTTTGCAATACCGCCAGAAATTCCTCTTAATTTTTTTACACCTTTTGTGCAAACTTTTTCTTCTTTTAAATGACTTAGTATGTTTTGACTAAATAAGTCATCGCCAATTGCAGAAAAAAGGTTTACTTTAGCACCCAGCCTTGCAGAAGCCACAGCCTCGTTGCAACCCTTGCCTCCAAAGCAAATTCTAAATTCCTCGCCAGTTATTGTTTCGCCAATTTGGGGTAATGCATTAGTGGTAACCACTAAATCTGTGTTTATGCTACCCACAACTCCAATTTTACTCATTTTCCATTTTCCTTTTAATCTATTCTTCCAGTTAAATTTCCTTCATCTTTAAGCCCATCAAATTTGTTTTGCCTTAAAGCTTCATAAAGAATTATTGCCACAGAGTTAGATAAATTTAAGCTTCTTGCTTTTTCTATCATTGGAATTCTGATGCAATCATCATAATGTGCTTTAAGTATGCTTTCTCTAATTCCAAAACTCTCCTTGCCAAACACTATAAAACAATCTTTATCGTATTTAACATCAACATAAGTTTTCTTGGATTTGGTGGAGGCAAAATAAAATTTAGCATTTGGATTTTTCTTCATAATTTCCTCAAAACTATCCACCACCATCACATTTGCAAAATCTCTGTAGTCCATTCCTGCTCTTTTGAAATGTTTTTCATCAAGGTCAAAGCCTAAAGGTTTAACCATATATAAATTTGTATTTGTTGCCGCACAAGTTCTAACAATGTTTCCTGCATTTTGCGGTATTTCTGGTTCAATTAAAACTATATTCATAAGTCTGTCCTTTTTTATATGTAATTATATCAAAGAATGAGGTTTTAATAAAATTAATTTGTTGTTCTTTGAAGAAAAATTATTAAAATTTTTCAAGTTTTAAATTTTATAAAACTTTTTGCTTGTAAAATGTTGCCTTTTTTCTTATTTTGTGGTACTATTTCTCTAGTTTTAGGATTATCTGTGCAATTTTGTATTGATTTAGAACTGTATTTAATAACTCTGTTGCTAAAGGAAACTGAATAGGGTAGTTCAAGGCCTAAGCATGGCTCTCAAAATGAGCTAATATAGAAAATTAAATATTTTAACCACTTCATCATTTATGCCGAAGTGGTAAGAAACAGGTAGCTCAAAACTTGAGCGGGGCTCTCAAAATGAGCCAATACAGAAAATTAAATATTTTAACCACTTCATCATTTATGCCGAAGTGGTAAGAAACAGGTAGCTCAAAACTTAAGCAGGGCTCTCAAAATGAGCTCATATAGAAAATTAAATATTTTAACCACTTCATCAAATATGCCGAAGTGGCGAAACGGCAGACGCACACGACTCAAAATCGTGCGGGAAACCATGGGGGTTCGAGTCCCCCCTTCGGCACCA
>CAKVMJ010000007.1 GCA_934772445.1 uncultured Clostridia bacterium | reverse complement strand
AATTCGCTGTAATCTTAAATTTCTTCATTTCATAATTTAAGATAATAATTACTGCAATAGTTATTATATATTATAAATACCTTGATTGTCAATAATAAAACTAAAAATTATCAAAAAATTAAGCACCTTTTCATAATTTCTTAATTTTTATCTAAAATTTTTATTTTTGAAACTTTTTAACATAAATTTTCACTTTCAAACCAAATAAAAAACCTCCTATGGAAACAATTTTTCCAAAGAAGGTATTTTAATTAAATAAATTTTTAATTTTGCGATGTAAAAATTTGATTTGTTTTAAAGACCAACACTTTTTACATTAACTTGCATTGACCATCTTCATCGATTATTATGTTATTTTTCTCTGCAGGTCTTTCTTCAAAATCAAAAGTTAGTTGCGTTCCTTGATTATCTGGATTTATTGAATTTTTGGCTTTATTTTCTTTTTTATGAGTGCTTGGTTTATTAGGTTCTTTTTTATGTATCTCGCCAAAAATATCCAACTGACATTCATTTTCATACACTGAAGAATTTTGAGCAAACCTATAAGGAATTAAATCTTCATCTTGTTTTTTAATAATTGCAGATTTTTCTTCCAAGCCTTTGATATAATCTTCAACCGCTTGAAAATTAACTGTTCCTTCAAACTTGCTAGCCAAATATTCCTTCATATCACTAGATAATGCAATTAAACCAGAATTTGAATTATTCACATTATCCACATTTTTCTTTTTAGAACCACCAGACAATGCATTAGCCATTGCAAATAATTTTTCTTTTTCTTTAACTCGTTCTAAAACATCGCCAACATTTCCAGATATAAATTCGTTTACCTCATTATTTTTATCATCAGCAAGGAAATATTTTCTTTCATTTTCAAGATGTTTTTCAATTCTAGCAGTATCTTTATCAGAAACATTTGGATAAACCTTACCAATTCTTGAAACCATATAATCCTGCAATTCTAAACCATTTAAAACATAAGGCTCAAACAAGGTTTTACATCTGCCATTTCTCTCACTTTGCCTTTCATCATACATTTTCTTAACCTTAGAACTTGGCAAAATTGGTTTTGATTCTAAAACAATATCTAAATTTGTCGAAAAGCAAAAATTATTATTTTTATCCATAATATATTTTGCTTTTTCATTTTTTAAAAAAGTATCCAATTCTTTTGCAGACTTAAAATATACACTAGGGTTATCTGTAATAGTTTTCTGAATTTGCTTATAATAATTATATAAATGATAACTTGTTTCAATAGAAAGCAAACTAGGAATAGTTACATTTCTTGCACCATCATCTTTTAGTCGTTGCTTACGATTAACCACCGTTTGATATTTATCACCTAAGAAAGTTTCATAAATTCTATTTGTAAAATACATTGCACGAACCCTATCATAAGGAAGCGAGTTCGCCAAAAAACCAATATTGCTATCGTTTGAAGCTGATACAACAATATTAAAACCATATCGTAGCCTACTACCATTAAAACAAAGTGAACTAACAGTTGGCCTAGAATTTCCAACAATCATAGAACCAACAAATTCTCTTAACTCATTTTTCTTAGCAATATACTTTTTATATTCTTCTGGATTATTTATAAGATACGCCGACAATTCAGCACCTGAAATATATTTCATAAAAATCCCTCACCCTTTTAGTATGTTTTTATTATACCAGTTATCTTGCTTTAAATCAATATGTAATTTAAAATTTAACTTCTTAGTAAAACCCAGTACTATGCAATCTATTAAATCGGTACTATGCGAATTTTTATTTTAAATATTTATTGTAAATTCTATATAGGAAAACTTTATAATTTTGTAAAATTTAGATATACACACAATATCCACATTTTTGTCATAAGCTAAAAACTTTCTGACAAAAATTATATAAATTATAAACAAATCCACATAAATTGTGGATAACTATACTATTTATACACATAAAAAATATGTCCGATATTGCTCCAATTCTATTATTCCAATCTTTAATTGTTTGATTTAAAAAATAAGTAATTCTATCTAGAATATTAGAAAATTTATTAACATTATATTTATAAAAACTGTAAGATTTCTAATTCTAAAAATAAATGCTTTTTATATTGTTTTAATTATTAAATTTCTTTAACTTGGGTTTAATAAGAATACAATAATTTTTAGGTAATTTATAAAATAATAAACTGTTTAATAATACAACAAGTTTATCGTTATAACAAAAAAGACTTATTTCATTTTTAATTAAACGAAACAAATCTCTTTTTATTTATAATGGATTATATTTTACTTTTTAGCCAAAACATCTGATTTTATCAGGTGTTAAATTTTAGGTTATAGTTTATTAATTAAATCATAGATTCTATCCAAATCTTCTTTAGATACATAATCAATTAAAATTTTACCTTTTTTCTCTGTACCTTTAATATCAACCTTTGTTTGAAACTTTCTTTCCATTAAAGAAATAAATTCTTGCATTTCAATTGTTTTTTCAAAAGGATTAAATGATTTAGATTTTGCTGGTTTTTGTGAATCTTTAACCGCTTTTTCCAAATCTCTAACTGTAACCCTTTTTGTAACAGCTAATTTTGCTAGTTTCAATTGAACTTCTGGGTCTTGAACCACAACCAAACTTCTTGCGTGACCGGCACTCAATTTTCCTGCTTCAACCATATCCACAACTTCAGGTGATAATTGCAACAATCTTAATGTATTAGCAATACTTGGTCTTGATTTACCCAATTTGTCAGCCAACACTTCTTGAGTCCAGCCATAATCATCTAATAATTGCTTTAAAGCCTTTGCACATTCAATTGGATTCAAATCTTCTCTTTGAATATTCTCCAAAAGTGCAATTTCTTTAATTTCATTTGGCGTGTAATCTCTAACTACTGCAGGAATTGTTTTCAAGCCCGCAATTTTACCAGCTCTAAATCTTCTTTCACCCGCAACAATCATATAGCGTTCGCCTTTCTTTACAACGATAATTGGTTGTATAACGCCATATTGTTTTATGCTTTGTGCTAATTCATTCAATGCAACAGTATCAAAGTTTTTGCGTGGTTGTTTGGGGTTATTGTCAATAAGTGACATATTTATGTCAATAACTCCAGCATTTCCAACCATATCTCGCTCTTGTTTATCTACCGCAACAGACTCATCTTCTCGCTCCAAAATTCCTAATAATGAACCTAGTCCCTTACCCAATCTTTGTTTTTCAGCCATAATTTTCTCCTTTTTCATTAATAAATATATATTTATTTAACATTAACCATTTTTATTAACTTGTCGTCTTAAAAATTCTTCAGTAAGCTTTTTATAAGCAACCGCACCAGAACTTTTTGGATCGTAAGTTAAGATAGTTTCGCCATAACTTGGCGCTTCAGCCAATCTTACATTTCTAGGAATAATGGTTTCATATACTTTTGAGCCAAAATATTTCTTAACATCGTTAGAAACCGAAACTTCAAGGTTGCTTCTTGAATCTTTCATAGTTAGAACAACACCTTCAACAGTTATTGCTTCATTTAGGTGTTTTTTAACTAATTTTACGGTGTACATAAGCTGACTTAAGCCTTCAAGTGCAAAATAATGGCATTGAATAGGAATTAACACGCTATCACAAGCCGTTAAAGCATTTACAGTTAAAAGACCTAGAGATGGAGGACAATCTATGCAGATAAAATCATAGTTATCTTTAACCATTCCTAAATAGTTTTTCAAAACACTTTCTCTTTTAGGCATCTGAACTAACTCGATTTCAGCACCTGCAAGTTCAACATCGCTAGGTATTAAATCAAGTTTTTCAACTTTTGTATGTAAAATTGTATCTTGAATAGTACAGTCTTCCACAATTATATTATAAAATGTTTTATTTTTTTGTTCTCTTGAATAACCAAAGCTTGAGCTGGCATTTCCTTGAGGGTCTATATCAACAACAAGTACATTATATCCTTTATCCGCAAGGAAACTTGCCATATTAACACAAGTTGTGGTTTTTCCTACTCCACCTTTTTGATTTATATAAGCTATTACTTTTCCCATCTTTCTCTCCTTGTCCTAATTTTAATTACTTGAATTATAGCAAATTAATTTTAAAAACCAAAATAGAATAATATAGTTTTTAACGAGTTTATATAAAAATTACTATTTTTGATGCAATTTTAACGCTTTTTCATTAATTTTTGCTGATTCTTCATAAAAATTAATATATTCTAAATAATTTATTATCTTTACAATATACTTATTTTAATTATAGTTGTGTAACATATTGCAAATGTTTCACGTGAAACATTTATAGATAATTTAATAATTATTTTTTATTTATTCTAATTCTAATAAAATTCAATCAATTTTAATAATATATGCGGATTTTTTATTGTTTTATTCTATAAACGATATTATATTGATAAATTTATACATTTTTACATTTGTTTAACAAAATGTTTCACGTGAAACATTTTTATTTTTTAATATTAAAGCAAGTTTAAAATAATAGTTTATAAATTTCTTTTAACTGGTTGATTATCTCTATATTGTGTTTATTTAATTGTTTTTTATTTAGTTATTTAACCATTTAATCAATTTATTTACAATCTTTCAATATTTAATATAAAAGAATAACTTATTTTTAATTTAAATACATTTGATTCATAGATACACCAGATTACTTTTTTAAATGATAAAATTTATTTTATAAATGATTTATCTAAGGATATCATATACTTAATTAACGAATATCTAATCTAAATTAAAAAGCAATGTTTCACGTGAAACATTGCAATTATTTAAAATATCATTAAAATATATCAACATTAAACCATACATTAAATAATTTTAAATATCTATAGGATGATTATTGAATTCTTACACAATTAATAAATTATTCTGAGTAATGTTTCACGTGAAACATTATTATATGATTTGAATATAATTAAAAAAATTATTAAAATTAATCAATATTTACATTTAATTAATAATTTGATTGATATTATCTTCAAAATGTTTCACGTGAAACATTTTGTGTAAAAATAAATAATATACTTGTAAAATGATAAAAATAATTAAATATATAAAATTAATCTTAAATCAATTAATTATAGTTGATTTAAATGTTTATACTTAAAAATCAATATTGAATAAAGAATAATATAAAATATTTGGAAAAATAAATCAAAGTAACTATATAATATATATAATAAATATATAAAAGTATTAACATTATAATATATAAGCGTGATAAATAACACAAATATATAATGTTAACTAAACCATTTATAAATTAATTAAAACTATTAAAATTAAACAAAAGTCAGAATAATTATTAAATATTATGTAAAAACATAAAAAGTTTAATGAAAATGTTAAAAATTTAATAAAAATGATATTAATTAGATATATTTTTATGATTTTATAATTTATATCAATAAAAATAAGAACCACCCAAACAAATGCAACAGTTCTTATTTTTAAAAATATATTCAAATTATTTCAAGCTAAGTATTAAAAACAAATTCAAATTATTTCAAGCTAAGTATTAAAAACAAATTCAATTATAAAGTATTTTAAAATAATATTTAAAACTTAATAAAATAATTTTAGCTTAAGGCATAATAATTAAAATCATTAATAAATAATCTTGGTATAAAAATCAATCACAATTTTAACAGATTGGAGATAATCTAGGTTTGTTTTGATTTCTAGGATATCTTAAAGGAGTTTTACCAACTTTTCTAACCAGCAAAATATTTCTTTCCATTCCGTATAAGTCAAAGTTTAAAACTTCTTCAATTTTTCCACCCAACTCTCTTAAGGCTTTATCTGAACTCTCAAGTTCTTCATTAAGGCTAGAACCTTTATAACACACGACTAATCCGTTTTCCTTTACAAATGGTAAGCAATATTCAAGTAAAGTTGGCAATCCAGCCACTGCTCTTGATACCACACAGTCAAAACTCTCTCTATTCTCTTTCGCATAGTCCTCTGCTCTAAAATGTACCACAGATAAATTTTTAAGTCCCACAGCTCTGCCAACCATATTAATAAAGCTTACTTTCTTATTAACTCCATCTAACGCTGTTATATTTAAATCATCTCTCAAGATAGCCAAAGGCACAGCTGGAAAACCAGCACCGCTTCCAATATCCAAAATTCTTACATTCTCAGGAATTTTGGCTATCGGCAAAACACTATCTAAAAAATGCTTAATTATAACATCATCTTCTTCAGTTATAGCAGTTAGATTATATTTTTCATTTTCTAAAATAAGCATATTATAAAATTTTTCAAATTTATCTACAGCCTCTTCAGATACCTCTATATCAAATTTTTTAAACGCATTTTTAAATTTTTCTCTAAAATTCATTTCCCACAATTTTCCTTTTAAAATGTATATTTATAAATTTTATTATAATTTTAATAAACTTTTAGCAGATTTTTATGTATAGTATTCATTTATAATGTATATTTATACATACTATAAATAATTTATTTTTGTAACAAATTACACCATTTTTAATTACTACACAATCGCCATACTATCAACTTATATTAGTCCATCAAATTCTTTCACAACCAAATAAACAAAAATTCTTTCCAATGAAACACCTAATTAAATGATGTTTTACTAATAATTATTTAGCATATCAAAATTCTACTTATTATTCATTTCTATATTGATTTATAAATTTCCGTTAACCCATCATATATTCATAATTAGAATGTTTTCATTAAGTAATAATATAAATAGTAATTTTTTAATCAAACAATTTTGTATAAATTGAAATATTATTAGTAAATGATATTAAATTAAAAATAATATTTTACACTCATAGATATTCTTAAATATCTTTAAGCATAAAATATTATATAATAAAAATATATAAAATCAAAATAAGCAATCATTAATTTAAAACTTTTTGTTTTAAAGCCACAAGCAATACTGCTATATCCGCCGGACTAACTCCGCTAATTCTTGAAGCTTGTCCTAAGGTTAGGGGTTTAACTCTATTTAGTTTTTGCATTGCCTCAATTCTCAATCCCTTAATTTTTGAATAATCAAAATTTGTTGGCAATTCAACATTCTCGTGTTTTCTACTTTGATTAATTTGAATTTCTTGCCTTGTTAAATATCCCTCATATTTAATTTGAATTTCTATTTGTTTTAAGTTTTGCAAATTATATTTTCCAAACTCTTCTGGGAATGTTTCATATAAATCTAAAGCAGTTATATTAGCTCTTCTCAAAGCCTCTTCGAATGTTATCCCATTATGAGAATAGTTCTCATTTTTCTTTTCAAATAAGGCTTTCATTTTATCAAAATCTTTAGTTCTTGATTTAATTTTCTCTTTTATCTCTTCAAGTTCTTTTAAGCGTTTTTTAAATATTTTATATCTTTTATTGTCAACAAGTCCAACCTCTCTGCCAATTTCTGTTAACCTAATATCTGCATTGTCTTGTCTTAACCATAACCTACTCTCAGCTCTTGAAGTCATCATTCTATATGGTTCGTTTGTTCCTTTAGTAACCAAATCATCAACCAAAACTCCGATATAACTATTGGTTCTATCTAAAACCAATCCAGCTTTTCCTTGAGCATATAGGCCTGCATTTATACCTGCTAAAATTCCTTGAGCTCCCGCCTCTTCATATCCACTAGTACCATTAATTTGTCCAGCAAAAAACAATCCTTTAATTTTCTTACTTTCCAATGTTGGAAATAAATCAAGAGAATTAATACAATCATATTCAATAGCATACGCATCACGCATTATATATGCATTTTCAAGACCTAAAACACTATGCACCATTTCCTTTTGAATATTTGATGGCATACTAGTACTAAATCCTTGAACATATATTTCTTCAGTACTTAAAGCTTCAGGTTCTAAGAAAAGTTGATGTCTATCTTTATCGGCAAATCTTACAACTTTTGTTTCAATGCTAGGGCAATATCTTGGGCCTTCACTATTTATTCCACCATTATAAACTGGTGCTTTATCAATATTATCAAGAATTATCTTATGAGTTTTTGGTGTGGTATAAGTTAGATAACAATCCACCACATTCTTTGGTGCTTTCTTTGTAAGGAAGGAAAAAGTTTGAATATTATCATCACCCTTTTGTACTTCCAAATTAGAATAATCAATAGTTTTTGCGTGAACCCTTACTGGAGTTCCAGTTTTAAATCTTCTAATCTCAAAACCCAAATTCATAAGGCTTTTGGTTAAAGCGGTGGCATTTGCAAAACCATTCGGACCAATATCTTTTGTAAAATCGCCAATTATAATTCTGCTATTTAAGTAAACCCCCGTACAAACGCAAACTGCTTTTGTTTCGTATTCCCCACCTTGCAAGGTTTTCACTCCGCAAATTTTTCCATCTTCAACCAAAATTTCACTTGCCTCACCTTGTCTTATAAATAAGTTAGGACATTTTTCCAAAGCTTCTTTCATATTTTTATGGTATTCAACTTTATCTGTTTGAGCACGCAAGGATTGAACAGCTGGACCTTTTGAAGCATTTAACATTCTGCGTTGAATTGTAGATTTATCAGCAATTTGCCCCATAATTCCGCCTAAAGCATCAATTTCACAAACCAAATGACCTTTAGCTGTTCCACCAATGCTTGGATTACACGCCAAAAAAGCAATGCTATCTAAATTTAAAGTTAATAGCATTGTTTTTAATCCCATATTAGCTAAAGCCCAAGCAGATTCACAACCTGCGTGACCACTACCTATTACAATCGCATCGTATTTTTCGTTTTCAATAATATTCTTATCCATAATCTTTCGCTCTAATTAATTTTAAAATCGTTACATTATTGCACAATTAAAAATAAATTTCTACAATTTTTGCAAACATTTTTAAATTTATCCACATTTTATTTAATTTTGTTTATAAATTCTATTTACCCAAACAGAATTTCATAAATATTTCATCTATAATTTCTTCAGTGTTTGTTTCGCCAGTTATCTCACCAAGTTTTAACCAAACATTTTTTATATCCAAAGCAATTAAATCTAAAGATAAATTCTTTTCAACCTCATCTAAGGCAAAGTTTGTTAGTTCTAAAGCTTCTTTCACAATACCTATATGCCTTGTGTTTGTAAGCATCACAGCACTAGATAAAGATTTTTCATCAATTACCAAGTTATATAAATACTCTTTTAATTCCATAACACCTTTATTTTCAAGCGCTGAAATTTTCATAACTTTCTCAAATCGTTTTTGCAAAATATCTGTATCAACTTTTTGTTTTAAATCGCATTTATTAATAATTGCAACCGCTTTTTTATTTGAGATAAGTTTCATTAGTTCTTCATCTTCGTTATCCATTTCAAGCGAACCATCAACCACATATAAAATAACATCGGCAGTATTCAAAACTTCCTTTGCTTTTTCTATACCAATTTGTTCCACTCTATCTTTTGCTTCTCTAATTCCAGCCGTGTCAACCAATATAAATTTAACGCCTTTGTATTCAAAACTCTCTTCTAAGGTATCTCTTGTAGTACCTTTTATATCTGTAACAATTGCTCTATCAAAACCAAGTAAAGAATTCATAAGGCTAGATTTTCCAGCGTTTGTTTTTCCAAGAATTACCAACTTACAGCCGTTTTTAATGGTCATTCCGCTTTTAGATGTTTTAAGCAAATTAGATAAATCTTCTCTAACACCTTCCAAATCTACCTTTGTATCCATCAAAGTACCAGTTTCTAATTCCTCATCTGGATAATCCATAGAAACATCTATTTTTGCTAAAACTGTGGTTAATCTCTTTTGCAAATCTAAAACTGTTTTTCTTAGGTTTCCTTGCATAAGCTCGTATCCAGCTTTAATTTGGCTCTCAGTTTCGCTGTTTATAAGGTCTATAACTCCTTCGGCCTCATCAAGGCTCACTTTACCATTTAAAAATGCCCTTTTAGTAAACTCCCCAGCTTCGGCCATTACCGCACCATTATCTATAAGTTCTGCCACGATTCCGTTTGCAAGCCTAACTCCGCCGTGACATTGAAACTCTATCACATCTTCGCCAGTATAAGATTTAGGTGCTTTAAAGTAAACGCACAAGCATTTATCTTTAAAGTTTTTAGCATTAAAAGAACCAAGATACAATTTGTTTGGTTCAAACTTATCTATTGGCAACTTTGCTTGAAAAACTTTAGAGGCAATGTTTTTAGCATTATCTCCGCTAAGCCTAATTATTGAAATACCGCCTGAACCTATTGGCGTACTGATTGCACAAATTGTTTTTTCTTCCATAATTTTCCTTTATTTTTCTAAAACTAAAGCGTTTTCATTGTAATCAAAACGGCCAGTTTTTTCATATCTAATTAAATACTTAATATCTTCGTCTTCAAAAATTGATTCCAAAAAGTTTCTACTGCTCTCCAAGCATACTTTGTTCCAAGCATATCCAATTTGGATTTTTCCACCATCAGATAAATGATTATCTTTCAAATCTAAAACTGTATCTCTAAATTTTAACTTTGGATCTAGAGTTTTATCTTTAGCTCTCCAATCATATAAATAATCTACAACATTTGAGAGTAAAATCAAATCAAATTGCTCATTTGGTTTAAGCAAATTTGAAATATTTTTTAAATTACAATTTATAAAATTAATTTCAGTTGGGTTTTCGCTATCATTTAATCGTTCTTTAAGTTTATCAAAAACTTCTGGAGAATTCACATAAGATTGCCATAACGAACATCCACTATCTCTTTTTATAATATTAAAAGAAGCATTAAAACCTTCCAAATAAGCATTATCCCAAAAGTTTTTAACCTCATCACTAAGTCCGCATCTAAGCTTCATATAATAAAAAGGCGAATAAAAATTTTCATCTTCCAAAACAAATTCATAAAAATCTTTAAAAGATAAGTTTTGAATTGCTGACTTTTTAAGTTCGAAAAATTCTTTAGTGAAAGGGTTTATATCAAAGCAAGTAACCTTTTTAGCACCAGAGAAAATTGAATATAAAATTTGGTCGCCAGAAGAACCAACGGTTAAAACTCTAGCACCTTCCAAATCCATAGCATCAAACATTTCAGAAAGCCTTTCATTTGAATAAAGATATAGTTTTTCAAACTTACCCAAACGACCTTTAGCATTTCTTAATTCTTCCTCTCTCTTAAATTTACTAGAACGAACTTTACCATTTTTTTGTCCTAACCCTTTCTCAACTTCATAAAGCATATGCTTTAAAAGTTTTTCTAGCTTCTCGTTTGTATTCATTATTTCCACCTTATCCCAATATTTGTTAGTTTATTTTAACATTATTTTTAATTCAAGTCAATAGCCTAAAAAACTTGCAAAAATTGTAAAAAATGGAGAAAAATTTATAAAATTTAGAGTTAAATAGTGGTGGTTAAAAAAAATTTAAAAATTTTTAAAAAAATTTCAATTTTCCTCTTGAAATTTGTATTCGATATATGTATAATACCCTAATAATTTATTTAAGGGGGAAAAAAATGAGGAAAGATTATTTCGTTTATACAAAACTTGCACTTTTAGATATGGCAAGATATAGAATTGCACTTTCAGATAAGTTGGATAACGAGGAAGTTGCAAAATTATTAAATGAGGTGGATACAAACTATATTCAAACAGTTTTAGAAACTGATGATGTAAGTTTTAAACGCGCCCAAGAGATGATTGAAGATATATCTTCTAGTTATGAAGGTTTAGAGGCTCAAGAAAAGATTATTCGTAACCTAAATTTCAATAACTATGAATATAAGAAAACATTAGAAGATGTAAGAGTTTCAAAAGCAGTTATAGATGTGGCTAGTATTGATAGACTTTATGAAAATCCTTCAAACACCGTTAGCATTGTTAAGAAATTAGCATACGGAACTTCAGAAGAAGTTGAAAAAGAATTTGAAGCAGTTAGCGAAATGTAATAAAAAACTAGGTATTTAATTTTAGCCTAGTTTTTTTGTTTTATATTAAAGATTTATAACTCAATTATATCCTTATTGAGGGTTTGTGCAAAAATATATAGATTTTTTAAATCCATATTCTCATCAATCGAGAAAGAATTTATATTAAGTTTCGCACTTTTAAAAGCAGGATAAAAAACACAAATATCACTTTGCTTTATTATATCCAAGTTACTCTTTTCAAACTTTAATTTTACATCTGTATATTTCCTCATAAGATTTGATAGTATTTCTATTGCCAAGTTATTAAATATACCATTATCTCCAAATAGAAACAATTTTGCATCTTTATATAAAATTAAATATTCAATTAAAATTAGTAATTTAAGCCTTAAATCCTCAAGCTTTATTTTACTAATTTTTTTGTTGCCCATAAAACATACTATCATAATATTCTCCTTAGATATTTCAGAATAAATTATAACCAAAACACATAGAATAGTCAACGGATATTGACTATTCTACAAATTTTGTTTTGTTAGAATATAGCAAAGGAATAGATATGAAACTACAAAAAGCTGTTGCTATAAAAATAAGTAAATTGTTGATTGAAAGGAATATGTCTGCTTATGCATTAAGTCAAAAATCTGGCTTAACTAAGCAAGCCATTGCAAATATAATAAATGAAAAATATACAAGCATTAAATTTGATACCATTATAAAATTAGCAGATGGTTTTGGTATGGACTTTAGAACATTTGTAGATGATGAAGTTTTTGATAGAAACAATTTAGATATTGAATAAAAGTAAATTATGAAATTACAAAAAGCTGTTGGAATTAGAATTGGCGAATTGCTAGCAAAATTTAATATGTCAAGATATGCTTTATGCAAGAAAATATGTTTGAGTGAGCAAACCCTAAAACATATTATTGATGAAAGAAATAAAGATATTAAATTGAAAACTATTGCATTGATAGCTGATGGCTTCGATATGTCTATAGAAGAATTTTTTGCTGATGAAATATTTAATAAAAATAATTTGGAAATTGAGTAAAAATAGGCTATTATTAGCCTAGTTTTTTGTTTTTAACATATTAAAATTTTAACCCGAATTTTACATTTTCAAAAATATAAAAAGTCACTCCTTAATTGAAGTGACCCTTTTTATTATTCTTCTATATTTTCAGTTGATTGTGAGTTATCAAAAGTTTCTTCATTTTCTAAAGTTTCAGGTTGTTCTAAAGATTCTTCAGTTTCTTCATCATCTTCCTTTGGAGTGATTGCCACGCAAACAATCTTTGTACCTTCCTTTAGTTTCATAACTCTAACACCCTTAGTGTTTCTACCAATTGTGTTAATCTCGCTAGATTTAATTCTAATAATCTGACCATCATCAGCTATAAGCATAACATCATCTTCATCGCCAATTTGTTTTAGATTTACTAGATTACCAGTTGCTTCGGTAAATACGCCTGCTTTAATACCCATTCCATATCTACCTTGAACTCTATATTCTTCTTGGTCGGTTTTCTTACCATAACCATATTCACTAATTGTTAACATTTTTAGTTCTGTATTAACCACAACCATATCCACAACTTGTTCATTTTCGCCAAGTCTAATACTCTTAACACCTTGAGTATCTCTACCCATAACTCTTACATCTTTTTCGTTAAATCTTATACATTGACCGCTAGATGCAGCAATTAAAATATCATCCTCACCAGTTGTTTTATAAACTGAGATAAGTTCATCATTTTCTTCTAGTTTGATTGCTATCTTACCGCTCTTTCTAATGCTTTCAAATTCATTTAATCTAGTTTTCTTAATCAAACCAAATTTAGTTGCCATCACTAGATATCCATCTGTAAATTCTCTAGTTGGGATAATTGTTGTAATTCTTTCGCCTTGTTCAACTTGAAGAAGATTTACAATTGCTCTGCCTTTAGCTATCTTACTAGATTCTGGAATTTCAAATGCCTTAACTGTGTAAACTTTTCCGTGATTACTAAAGCATAGCAAGTCATCGTGAGTACTAGTTACGAAGATATTTTCAACGAAATCATCTTCCTTAGTTTTTTGTGCCACAACTCCTTTTCCACCACGGTGTTGGCTCTTATATTCCTTAACAGCCATTCTCTTGATATAACCGCCGTGAGTAAGCGAAATAACCACATTTTCCTCAGCGATTAAATCTGCAACATCAATCTCGCTATAATCAAATGAAATTTCAGTTTTTCTAGGTTCGCCATAGTTTGCTTGAATATCTTGCAAATCTCTCTTTATTATTGCTAAAACTTTTCTATCATCTTCCAAAATTTCTTTCAATTCTCTTATTAGATTTTCAGTTTGGTTTAAATCCTCTTTTAACTTATCTACTTCTAGTCCAGTTAACTTTTGAAGCCTCATATCCAAAATTGCTAATGCTTGTTTTTCATCAAGCTCAAATAAAGTGGTTAATTTAACAACTGCTTCTGCTTTATCTTGAGAAAGTTTAATTTGTCTAATAACCTCATCAATATTTGCTTGAGCAATTACCAAACCTCTTAGGATATGTGCTTTTTGTTCGGCTTTATCTAAATCGAATTTAGTTCTTCTAACAATTACATCTCTTTGGAAATTTAGGTAGTTTTTCAAAATCTCATCTAAAGGTAAAACCTTAGGAACTCCGTTTACCAATGCAAGGTTTATAGCACCAAAGCTTACTTGCATATCTGTATGCTTATAAAGTTGATTTAAAACCACTTGTGCGTTTGCATCTTTTTTAATATCCACAACCACACGCATACCTTCTCTATCGCTTTCTTCTTTAATATCGCTAATACCTTCAATTCTCTTATTCTTAACCATATCTGCCATTTGCATAATAAGTTTTGCCTTATTAACTTGGTAAGGAATTTCGGTTATAACAATTCTTTGTCTTGTGTCATTAGCAAATTCTTCAATTTCTGCTTTAGAACGGATATAAAAACTTCCTTTTCCTGTTCTATACATACTCTTAATACCCTTGTTTCCAAAGATAATACCCTTTGTTGGGAAATCTGGAGCAGGGATAATACGCATAAGTTCATCAATTGTAATATCTGGGTTATCTATAAGCGCTATAACGGCGTTACAAACCTCGTTTAAGTTGTGAGGTGGAATATTTGTAGCCATACCAACTGCAATTCCATCTGAGCCGTTTACAAGCAAATTTGGAAACCTGCTAGGCAAAACTGTTGGTTGCATTTCTGTTTCATCAAAGTTTGGATAGAAATCAACAGTTTCTTTATCTATATCTCTTAGCATTTCGCTAGCAATTTTAGAGAGTCTTGCTTCGGTATAACGCATTGCCGCTGGGCTATCTCCATCAACAGAACCAAAGTTTCCGTGACCATCAACTAGGGGAGTGTTTATAGAGAAATCTTGAGCCAAACGAACTAAGGCATCATAGATTGAACTATCACCGTGTGGGTGGTATTTACCCATAACATCACCAACAATTCTGGCGCATTTCTTGAAAGGTTTATCGTTAAAAAGATTTATCTCACCCATTGCATAAAGTATTCTTCTATGAACAGGTTTTAATCCATCTCGAACATCTGGAATTGCACGAGAAACATTTACGGCCATTGCGTAGGCGATAAAGCTTTTCTCAAGTTCTTCCTTAACTTTAACTTCCAAAACCTTGCTATTATCTATCTTACTTAAAATATCTTCTATATCTTTTCTTTCCATATCAGCCTATTCCTTTAATTAAACATCTAAGTCTTTTACAAGATTTGCATTTTGTTCAATAAATTGTCTTCTAATCTCTGGGTCCTCTCCCATAAGCTTTGTGAATGTTTCTTCAGCTTCCAAAGCATCTTCCATTGTAACTTTTAATAAAATTCTCTTTTCTGGGTTCATTGTAGTTTCCCAAAGTTGTTCGCTAGTCATTTCTCCCAAACCTTTGTATCTTTGCAAAGTAATTTTAGGTCTGCCTAATTCATCAAGTTTGTTGTTCAATTCTTCATCACTATAGCAATAATATGTGTCTTTATTATATTGAATTTTATATAGTGGTGGTTGAGCAATAAATATATGTCCTTTTTCAATTAAAGGTTGCATAAACCTAAAGAAGAATGTTAGAAGCAATATTCTAATATGGCTTCCATCAACATCGGCATCGGTCATAATTATAATCCTTTGGTATCTAAGCTTTTCTTCGTTAAATTCGCTAGAAACTCCGCAACCAAAAGCCGTAATCATATCTTTTATAACGCCATTTTCCAAAACCTTATGAAGGCTGGCTTTTTCAACATTTAATATTTTACCTCTTAAAGGAAGGATAGCTTGGAAAACCCTGTTTCTTCCTTGCTTAGCAGTACCGCCCGCACTATCTCCCTCAACCAAATAAATCTCGCTCTTGCTTCTATCTTTAGTTGTGCAATCGGCAAGTTTTCCAGGAAGAGTGGTGCTTTCTAAAATTCCTTTTCTTCTAGTTAAATCTCTTGCATTTCTTGCAGCATCTCTTGCTCTTTTTGCTGTAATACATTTTAAAACTAAATCTTTACCAACGATTGGATTTTCTTCTAGGAAATCCCCAAACTTCTCTTGCATTACATCAGCAACAATCTTTTTCATTTCACTGTTGCCAAGTTTAGTTTTTGTTTGTCCTTCAAATTGAGGGTCTGTTAATTTAACAGAAACTATAGCAGTAATACCTTCTCTAACATCATCACCAGATAATTTTTCGCTTTCTTTTAAGATTTTCTTATCTCTTCCATAATCGTTAATTATCTTAGTTAAAGAGTTTTTAAAACCTTCTAAGTGAGTACCGCCTTCTTCGGTGTTTATATTATTAGCATAAGAATTAATAATCTCATTGTAACCATTGTTAAATTGGAATGCTATCTCAACTTCGTTTGTTGGATTTACCACATCAACATAAACAGTTTTTGGAAGAATTGTTTCTTTATCTTTGTTTAGATAATCCACAAATTCCACAATTCCGCCTTCAAAATGAAATTCATCTTTCTTAACCTCATCTTCTCTTCTATCTTCTAATGAAATTTTCAAACCTTTATTTAAGAAAGCAATTTCTCTAAATCTGCTTTTTAATTCGTTGTAATCAAAAACAGTGGTTTCAAAAATCTCATCATCAGGCATAAAGGTAACTTTAGTTCCAGTTTCGTTGGTGTTTCCAGTAACCTTTAAATCGAATTGAGGAACCCCACGCCTATAAAGTTGTTCGTGAATTTTGCCTGCTTGCTTAACTTCAACTTCCAACCATTTAGATAGAGCGTTTACGCAACTTAATCCAACACCGTGTAGTCCACCAGAAATTTTATAACCATTTCCACCAAACTTACCACCAGCGTGAAGCTTGGTTAAAACAACTTCCACTGCGCTCTTATGCTCTGTTGGGTGCATACCGCAAGGAATACCACGACCATTATCTATAACCGAACAACTTCCATCTTTATTGATTATAACCTGAATTTTGTCGCAATAGCCAGCCAAAGCCTCATCTATGCTATTATCCACAATCTCAGTAACCAAATGGTGCAAACCGCGAATATCTGTTGAACCAATATACATTCCGGGTCTTTTTCTAACCGGCTCTAAACCTTCAAGTACTTGAATATCTCCTTCATCATACTTAACGCTTTTAGTTAGCAACTCATCACTCATAACTTAAATACCTGCCTAAAATAAAATTAATAGCCCTGTAAGCCTTGTAAATATTTGGGTTAATACTTTAACCGCAAATCAATAAACTAGGCTCTGAGGGTACTTTATACGCTTAATATTATATCATAGACAAATCAAAAGCACAACTGATTTCTGACAAATTTATATAATTTTATAGTATATAAATATATATAATATAGGGGCAAGCTTTTTTATAAAAAAAAACTATTGAATTTAAAACTCAATAGTTCTTATGTAATCTGTTTTTAAATATATTTCGCCTATTCACGATTCAAACTTTCTAAATCTTCGGTATCGTATAACTTCTTAAATTGATTCATAAATACTGGTTGGTTAGATTTTAAACCGTTTATAACATCTGTTACTCGTAGCTTTTCCAAACCATCTACAATAGTTTTTTGGTAATTTTCCATTATTTTCATAGTTTTCTTTGGATATAAAGGATATAAATATCTTGAAATAATAAAAACCACTATAGGATTATTATCACTCATTGAATTTGTTAAGATTTGAATACCATTTTCAGAACTTAAAAGATTTTTCAATAATTTATTAAACTTAGCACCGAGCTTTAAACTCTTCTTCTTGTTTTCATCTGTAAAATCACTATCTATTTTATTAATCTCGTGCATTGCAATGATAATTTCTTTTAATTCCACTAGTTCTTCGTTAATTGTTTTATTCATAACCTACTCACGATTTAAACTTTCTAAATCTTCTGTATCATAAAGACTCTTATAAGTTTCAATAAAAAACTTTTCCTTATTTCGCAATCCATCTATCTTTGTTTTTATAGTAAATCTATCAATTTTATCACTCGTTTTATTGTAAAAATCTTTCATAATTTTTAGGCATTTTTGTGGATATAATGGGTATAAGTATTCAGATGCAAGATAAGCTGTAAGCAAATCATTATTATCAATTAGCTCAATAAAGTTATCCATTGCAGTTTTAGATTTAATAATCAACTTTACCACTTTGTCTAAATTCTTCCCAAGCTTGATAGAATACTTTGAATCATAATTAGTGTTTCCAATCATATTATCGCTTAGAGTATAATGATATAATTGATTTGATTGTTTTATAAATTGCTCAATCAACTCATTATCTTTTTCTATTTTTATAGCCATACATTCCTCTATTTATAGCTTATTTTTCACGGTTTAAACTTTCTAAATCTTCGGTATCGTATAACTTTTTAAATTGATTCATAAATACTGGTTGGTTTGATTTTAAGCCGTTAATTATGTTTTCAATGTTATGTTTTTCTAAGGTACTTTTTTCAGCATTTTTGTATTCTATCATAATCTTAATTGTTTTGTTAGGTAAAATTGGATATAAGAACCTAGCAGAAATAAATCTTATAAATGGATTATTATTACCCAGCAATTCAATAAATTTATTTAATCCATCTTCAGATTGAAGAATAATTTCAAGATTTTTATTAATTCTCTTTCCTAACCTAATGGTATATTTAGCATCGTAATTATCACTAGATAAATTATTAATTTTCGTATAACTTTCCAATAATAACTCATCATCAATAAAATCTTTTATAATATCTTCTATCGATTTATCATTTTTTCTTTTTATAACCATATATCCCTCTATTTACAACTTATCTCTCACGATTCAAACTTTCTAAATCTTCTGTGTTATATAACTTCTTAAATTGGTTCATAAATACTGGTTGGTTGGATTTTAAGCCGTTTATTAAAGTTTGAACTTCAAATATTTCTATTTTATCTGTTAAGGAATTTTTATAATTTTCCATAATTGACATAGTTTTATTTTTAAATAGAGGATATAAATATCTAGCTGCAAGAAACTTAATGTAAGGGTTTTTGTGTTTCATTAACAGCATTAATTCATTTATCCCTTGCTCGCTACTTAAAATTAATTTTAAATTTTTAAGAAAATTATTACCGACTTTCGTTGAAAGTTTTTTATCATAATCTGGTCTGGATAAAGTGCCAGGTTTATTGTATTCTTTTAAAAATAAAGCATCTTTTATTAATTCATCTACCAGTTCTTTAGGTTCAATATTCAAATCTTTTATAGCCATACAATTGTTTCTCCTAATCGCTCAGCAAACATTTTCAATATTTCTAATCCTTTTGTGAATTGTTCCTCGTAAGATAGCGTATTTATATACTGTCTGTAAGTCATACCTAAACTAGGATTTTTTGCTGAATAATATCTACTTATTTCAATATGTAAATTTTTAGAAATAGCAACTGTGTTTTGAGAATTATAAACACTTGCACCAGCATTAATTCCTTTTTCAACTGTTTGTTGTTCAACAATATGATGCCATTCACCATTTTTTATATAATCACCTTACATAATCACCCTCATTATAATAAAAATCAAAAATTAAGTCAATAAATTCATTGGATAGTTGGTAATTTCCGTTAGTTATAAAAAAGCAAAAACACCCGAATTTTGGGTGTTTTTCGTATTATTTAAAATCGTATTCAATATCAGGTTCTCTGTTATCTTCAATCTCAATTCCGTGAGATTTTAAGCTTAGTGTGTTGAAAGTTTCCACAATATCTTGTAATTTTTCAACGCTAATCTCATCTCCGCCTAAGCTATTTTTTGAATCTAGGCTTATTAATTTTGAATTCATTTTAAATCTATCCACCATATTGAAATCGTTTTTCGCAACATTATTTAATAGATAACAAACTTCTTCGTTTGTTCTTAAAATGTAAGAATCTTCGCCATTATCCACTTTTTCCATTCCAGCCTTGAAAAATATTGGTTGTTCTTCAATGATTGGAGATTTTGTATAGAAATTTCTTAGCGTAAAATTTGAAGTAACTCTTTCGTTATTTAAATCGTTATCGAATAATGTGTAAATGTGGTTATCTTGAACATCAATATAGTAAACATCTCCGCTTTCAGCCACCACTTGCTCAAATGCTTTCACTTGAATTGCATCTTTTTTCTCAGTGTTTACAGAATCTCTCTCAACATAAGTTAAAAAAGCCAAATCTGAAGTATTAATCTTTCCAAAACTCATCATAATTTTTTCCACCTTTTATATTAAACTAATCTCAGTTTAACATATAGGCGTAAAAAATGCAATACCTAAATTTACGGTTTTTTTAGATTTTTTTAATTATTTTCCACCACATATCCGTTTTCAATTTTAAATATCTTAGCCTTTATTTTGAAAGGAAAACTTGTACAAGTTATAATCGTTTGAATTTTAGAAACATATTCCAAAAGTTTTACTTGACGGTTATCATCCAACTCGCTTAAAACATCATCTAAAAGCAAAACAGGATACTCACCAAAATTGTTGTAGAAAAACTCAAGTTCAGCCAACTTCAAAGATAATGCCACCGTTCTTTGCTGACCTTGAGAACCAAAAGTACGGGCATCAATATTGTTTACCATAATTCGGATATCATCTCTGTGGGGGCCAACTGAAGTGTAACCAAGCATAGCATCTTTTTCAGCTGTGACATTCAATTCTTCTAATAACTTTTCCCTTATTTCAAACTCAGTTGGAGCAGTTAACCCAATGTAACTTAGATACAACTCCTCTTTGCCTTGGGTTAATTCTTTATGGATTGTAAAAGCAATTTTGTTGATTTCTTTTATAAAATTCATACGCTCAAATATGATTTTAGCACCATAAATCGCTAGTTGTTCATTCCAAATTGGAAGAGTATCTAAAAGAGTTGAAATATCCTTTGTACTTTTCAAAAGTTTATTTCTTTGAGCCATAATTTTAGTATATTTAGAGATGTTGTAAAAATAATTTTTATCAAATTGGGATAAAGAAATATCCATAAATTTTCGCCTTTCTGAAGGGCTTTCTTTAACAAGCTTAAGTTCATCAGGAGAAAAATATACCGCTTTAAATTCACCCAATAATTCGCCAATCTTTTTAAGCGCAAAACCGTTCACTTTTATAGCCTTGCTTTGGTTTTCAAAGATAAAAAACTCTATCTTTTTGTCCCCTTTTATAGAGGATAACTCTAGAGTGGTTTTAGAAAATGTGGCGTCCCATTTTATAAGCTCTTTTTCTTTGTTCGTTCTAGGGCTCTTGCCTATCGCACATAGAAAAATACTCTCAAGCATATTGGTTTTGCCTTGAGCATTTTTTCCCACAAGCACATTAACTCCTTCATCAAAAAATACTTGCTGGGAATTGTAATTACGATAGTTTTTTAATTCTAAGCTCCTAATTTCCATACTATTATTTTACCAAATTTGCAATTTCAAAACAACCTTTTTAAAAACATTTTTAAAATTATATAAGTTTAAACCTAAAACAATATTCTTAACAGTTAAAGTTAATTTTTAAATTTGCTATGATAAAGTAAAAAATATAATTTGCTGAAAAAAGATAAAAAGCGTTGTAAATTTTAAAATTACATTTTGATATAGGGTTTATTTTTTGATATTTTTATGATAAAATATAAGCACAATATGTGGATAAATTTACTACCGCTTATTTTAATTGCCACCTAACTTATCCATAAACAAAACCTATTAAACATAACTATTTTTATCCAATGTTATGCCTATATTTAAAATATGGCTAGCACATTCAGACCAAAGTTATCGGGCAAACAAATAATCTATATTTCAAACATTGCTATCACAAATGTAGTCCAGACCAGTCTGGTGGTCAAGACTCGCATTATCAGACAAACATTAGCTTATTCTTTTTACTATAGCTTGCACATACATAGTCCAGATTTATCTGGGGTCAAGGCTTGCCTTGGCACATACATAGTCCAGATTTATCTAGTGGTCAAAGTTTACCTGTCAGACAAACGAATAACTTATAACTCAAATATCACTAGCACATACATAGTCCAGACTTGTCTGGTGATTAAAGTTTACTATGCAGGCAAGCGTTAAGTTCGTTTTTAAAATATCACTAGCACAAATGTAGTCCAGACTAGTCTGGGGGGGGAGAGATTTTATATGAATAAAAAAGAATTAGACTTTCAAACAAAATTATTCTATACAGGTAAAGTTTTCAAATATGCGGGAAAAAATATCGCATATAATCTTTTGCGCCAAATCCCCTTCTTTAGATTCTTCGATGACTATATGATAAAACCCCTAAATTATGCCGATGAAAAACTTAAAAATGAAAGCGACACATTTAAACAATTGCTGAACCAAAGAGAAAAAAAGAACCGCGAAAAATCTTTCGATTACCAACTTGAAGATGATAATATCAAATCTCTAAAAGAACTTGTTAAACATATAAAAGAAAAAGAAGATAGAGAAATGTAAACTTTAGTTGTACACAAAAACTTATAAATTGTGTACAACTATTTTTTTATTTCACGGCTTTATGTGGGAGTTTTCCACAAATTACACTTGACAAATTTCAACATATTTATTATAATACAACTGCAGAGAAATTATATATAAAAATTAAAAGGAGAAGCGTATGGAAATTCAAAAAGTTTGGCAAACCGCTCTAACACAATTGCGCTCGCAAGTTACTTCGGTTTCGTTTGACTTGTGGATTAACACCTTAGAGCCGATAGACTTTATTGATGGAACTTTCATTTTGTCCACAACAAGCGAAAGTGCAAAGAACCGTGTTTTAGAACTTCACGGCACACAAATCAGACTAGCGCTAAAATCTATAAGTGAACAAATTGTGGATTTTAAAGTTTTAGATCCGTTTGAAAAAGATGAATACATAAAAGAAAACGAAAAGAAACAAGAAGAGGCAAATGTTGCAGACCCTAATGTTTCAAAGTTTAATAAAAAATACACATTCGATAATTTCGTTGTTGGTAGTTCTAATAAATATGTTTATGCGGCAGCAGAGGGCGTTGCAAAAAATCCATTTAAAATAAACCCCCTATTCATTTATGGTGGTTCAGGACTTGGAAAAACTCACTTGCTTCACGCAATAGGAAATTATATCACCGAACACCAACCCGAACTAAAAATAATTTATGTAACTTGTGAGAGATTCACAAACGATTATATAGAGAGTTTGAAAACACACCAAGAAAGTTTGTTTAGAGAAAAATATAGAAACCTAGATATTTTGATGATAGATGATATTCAATTTATCTCAACGCGTATCCAAACGCAAGAATCATTTTTCCATACATTCAATGATTTGTATGAAAACAATAAACAAATCATCATAGCTTCAGATCGCCCACCTAAAGAATTGTCTATGCTACAAGAAAGATTGGTAAGCAGATTTAGTATGGGTATTATCCAAGATGTGCAATCTCCAGATATTGAAACAAGAATTGCAATCCTAAGAAGAAAAGCTGAAGATGAAAAATATAGAGTAAGCGATGATGTTATAAATTATATTGCAGAGCGTTGCGACACCAATATCCGTGAAATGGAAGGCTTGCTTAGTAAAGTTCATTTCTATGCCTCACTTCGATTGAAAGAAGAAGCCGACTTAGATGATATTAAAGAATCTTTGAAAGACCATGTTTCTCAAAATAAGCAAAGCTTAACCACAGATATAATAATTGATGCGGTTTGTAAATACTATAGCTTAGAGCGAGAAGAATTGCTAGGCAAAAAGAAAAATAAAGAAGTTGTTGAACCAAGACAAATAGCAATGTACTTAATTTACGATATGATGGACCTTCCGCTAACTTCAATTTCGCAGGTTTTCGGAAAGAAAGACCATACAACGGTTATTCACGCAAGGAATAAAATTACAGACTTAATCAAAGAGAATAATAGGATAAAAATTGCGGTGAACGATATCAAAAGTATGAGTTTAAGGCAGTAAATTCACATAATGGGGATAACTTTTCTAAGTTACACACAAACTTATCCACATATAAGCACACAATATATAGTGGTCAGAAACGAAATATAGGGATTTTATAAATCAATATATGGTGTATTTTTAAAGTTATCCACATTTCCACAATACTTATTATTAATATTATTACTTAATAAATAAAAAATTAATAAGTTTAGGTTTTTGACAAAAATTAGATATTTATTCATTTTAATGAAAATTTATACAATAAAGGAGCAGTATAGAAATGAAAATAGTATGTGATGGTTTAGATTTAAGCGAAGCAATACTAAAAGTTAGTAGAGGAATAAGTAATAAAACCACAAATCCAATACTAGAAGGCATTAAATTAACAGCAGAAGAAGATTACTTAACCTTATCTGCAACGGATTTAGAGCTATCAATTGAAAAAACAATTAAAGCACAAGTTATGATGGAAGGCGAAACGGTAGTACCGGGAAAGCTATTCAGCGAGTTTATTAAGAAATTAAATAACGAGCAAATCGAATTAGAATTAGATACAAAGAATATATTAAGCGTTATATACACAGATAGTTGCGGTAAGATACAATGCTTAAAAACAGATGAATTTCCTCAAATCAAACATCAAGAATATGAAACATATTTCGAGATGAAACAAAACGAACTTAAAAACTTAATCAATAGAAGCGTTTACGCAGTGGCTGTTGATGAAACAAGACCAATACTTAAAGGTTGTAAGATTGAAATAGAGAATAAAGAAATTACAGCGGTTGCGCTAGATGGTTATAGATTAGCACTATGTAAGAAAAAATTAGTTAATGCAACAAACGATATGAGTTTTATAGTTCCAGCAAGAACATTAAGAGAAATTGCAGGACTATTAGAAGATAGCGAAGAAACAGTTAAAATTTATGTGTCAGCGAATAATATTATGATGGAACTTGATAATGTTAAGATTACATCAAGATTGCTTGAAGGTGAGTTTATTAATTATAAACAAATTATTCCAACAAACTTCACATCAAGCGTAATTATAAATAAAGAACAATTAGAAAACGCAATTGAAAGAGCTTCACTACTTTCTAAAGTGGAAAGAAATAATCTAATCAAGTTTGATATAAACGAAAAGGTGATGGTTCTAACAGGAAGAAGTGAAATAACAGATTTTAAAGAAAAGATTACAGTTTCATTAAAAGGTAATGATATAAATATTGGATTTAATGCAAGATATTTTATTGAAGCATTAAGAACACTTAGTGATGAATTTATTAAATTAAATTTCACAAGCCCAATAGCACCTTGTATTATCACATCAAACGAATCAGATGAATACTTATATTTGATTTTGCCAGTTAGAATGATGTAATAAACAATAATTTATAAGTTTTTGACATAAAATATAGAGTTCTTGACATAAAAATTAAATAATTATAAAAAACCCCCTAAAATGGGGCTTTTTTTATGCTATATAATTAAAATTAAATTAATATTTATATTAAATAAAAAGAAATAAAATATAAATGACATATATTTAATAGGTTTTAACAATTTTATTAGCTGTAATACCAGATGAATAAGGCGTTATGGTAATTCTTTCAATAAAAATAAAATAAGGCTAAGGTTTATAGAATAAATATTTTTAGATATGACAAATTTATAATAATAAATCAATAGAATTAAATTATATAGATATTAATGAGTTTTTAAATAAAGAAAAAAAAAAAAAATAGATAATATATTTATATTATCTATTTTTCCGTTCTGCCAAAACTTATATCATAATAATTAATTGTTTTTAATGTAAAAGGAATTTTTTTCAACAAGAAAGTATTTATTAACTAATATAAGTTTATTGTACCAAAAACAGGAAGATGATTAAAGCCCATTTTTGGGTATAAGAAATGGAACTTGACTTAAACTTGCGTTTTCTATAGGCTGATTTCTTATCAGAACTTTTTTTTGTTTGGAGATGAACCTATCTCACCATCAAGCTCCGATAATATTATATAAAATCTTAAAAATAATTGCAATACCTTTATGAAATAAATTTTAAAAGATTAAAGATTTTTTCAAAATTTATTGCAAAACATTTTTCTATATTATATAGGTATATATTACTATATATATATTATATATATAATATAAGGAAAATTTATAAAATTTTCAAATCTCTAAAAATTGTGTCTAAATTCTTTAGAGCGTTAGAAATTCAATCATATCATAACTTCAATTAATTTACAAACAAAATTCTACAAATTTCTTAAATTATTTTTTGCAGTTTTGTTTTAAACATTATACCAACAATCGCCCGCTTCAACATCAACTGTTAGCTTAACACTTAAATTTATAATATTTTCCATTTCATCTTTTAGTATCTTTTTAACTAATTCAACTTCATCTGGGTGAGCATCTATAATTAATTCATCGTGTATTTGAAGAATAAGCTCACTCTTTAGATTGTGTTTTCTAAGTTCGTTAAAAACTCTAGCCATTGCAAGTTTTATAATATCGCTAGCTGTTCCTTGTAAAGGCATATTCATTGCGGCTCGTTCACCAAAGGTTCTTAAAGTGTAATTTGTGCTTGAAATTTCTGGGATATTTCTTATTCTTCCAAAGTAGGTTCGAACAAAACCATTTTGTCTTGCAAACTCAACTTGGCTATTCATATATTCTTTTATCTTTGGATATTTAGAATAGAATTGTTCAATATATTCTTTTGCAGATTTTCTTGAACTTCCTATATTTTGACTTAAACCATAGTCGCTTATGCCATAAACTATACCAAAATTGACAGCTTTTGCGTGTTTTCTCATTTCATCTGTAACCATATCGTAAGGAATATTGAATATTTCTGAAGCGGTGGTTCTATGAATATCTTCGTTTCTATTATAGCAACCAATTAGTTTTTCATCGTGGGTAAATATAGATAAAAGCCTTAATTCAATTTGGTTGTAATCCGCTGAAACGATTTTACCATTTTCAAATCTAGAAATGAAAACTTTTCTAATACTCTTGCTTTCTTCAGTTTTAACTGGAATATTTTGAAGGTTAGGCTCGCTACTAGATAATCGGCCTGTGGCAGTTAGTGTTTGATGAAAGATTGTATGAATCTTATCTTCTTTATCCATCAAATCGAAAAAGGCATTGATGTAAGTTCCTAATAACTTTTGTATTTTTCTATATTCAAGGATGATTGGAATGATAGGGTGTTGGTTTTGAAGTTCGGTTAGAATATTTGCGTTTGTGCTATTCTTTTTGTTGTTGTAAGCTTTTAACCCTAAATCGGTAAATAAAATATCTGATAATTGTTTAGGACTATTGATGTTAAATTCTTTTCCAGCAAGAGAGAATATTTCGTTGCTTAAATATTTTAACCTTTCGGTATATTTAACTTGTAAATCTTCAAGCTCTTTTCTATCTATTTTAAAACCGTTTAATTCCATATTGAATAAAACTTCAACTAGTGGAATTTCAATATCGTTGTAAACTCCTGTTAATTCAAGGTTTATTAATTCTTTTTCGTATATCTTTTTTATGATAAACATATTTGAAGAGTGGTTTAATATGTTTAAATTATTTTCACTAAGAATGTTAGCAAATGAACATTCGCCTCTCATACCGCTATAGATTAAATATCTAGCAATACTAATATCAAAAAATTTGCTTTCAAGTTTTATATCGCATAAGTTTAATAGGTGCATTATTTTCTTTGTATTGAAAAATATAAATTCTTTATCTTTATTGAATATGGGCTTTAGAATATTTAAAGCATCTTTTAATTCAAAACCAACGGCATATAATTTTTTAAAAGCTTTATCGTTGTTTGCTTTCTGTACTGAACCTAATTCTTTTTTAGTTAAAAACCATTCATCAAAAGTTGTCATATATAATTTTTCAGATTCTATTTCATCTGGCAAAACTTTAATAAGATATTCTTTATCTTTATTTGGAGATATATATATTCCGCTTTGGTTTGCATATAAAGCTAAGATTTTTTCGTTTTCAATCTCTCCAAGCATCTTGTCGAATTGGTTTCTATTTTCTATTATTATAGTTTCAGTAAATAATGAAGCTTGTTCTTGTTGTTGTGTTTCATCTATATTTGTGTCAAAAAGTTCTTTTCTTTTGACAACTTGTGTAAATTGGTAGTGATTTAATAAATCCCAAACTTGTTTACTAAAAGGAAATGAATAAGTGAAATCTTCAAGTTTAAAATCAAGATTGTAATCTGTTTTTATAGTTGCTAAAGTGTGAGATAGATATGCATCATCTTTGTATGTTTCTAGCTTCTCTTTAATCTTACCTTTCAATGAATCAATGTTTTGGTAAACGCCATCTAAGGTTTGGTATTCGGTTAAAAGCATCATTGCTGTTTTTTCGCCAATACCAGTAACTCCCGGAATATTATCTGATTGGTCGCCCATTAAAGATTTTAAATCAATGATTTGACTTGGAGTTAAACCCATAGTTTCTTTCAAAGTTGCAGGAGTGTAGATAAAAGTTTCGGTAACACCTTTCTTAGGTGAGATAACTGTGGTGTTATCTGAAATTAATTGAAGAATATCTTTATCTGCAGATAAGATATAGTTTTCGGTATCAAACTTCTTAGATAAAATACCTATTATATCATCAGCCTCAATTTCATCTTCTTCTAAAACTTTTATATTCATTGCTTGTAATAGTTCTTTTAATTTTGGCATTTGCTCTAATAAATCAGTTGGAGTTGGGTTTCGTTTAGCCTTGTAACCATCAAACATTTTATGCCTAAATGTGTTTTTACCTTTATCAAATGCCACAGCTAAATACTTAGGTTTGTATTCTTGAATAGTTTTAATTAAAATATTTGTAAAACCATATAAAACTGCAGTTTTTTCCTTTTCTGTGGTTTGAAGATTTGGTAGGGCGTAGAACGCACGAAATGCGATATTATTGCCATCAATAATTAAAAATTTGTCCATATTTTTTCCTTATATTTTTATTATATCTTAATTATACACTATTATAGGTGTTTTTAAAAATAATTTCAATAATGTATAAAAATTAGTTTAACTCAATATTTTTAAATCTGTAATTCTATTTAAAAATATAAAATAAATTCAAATTTATGAATTTTTAAAATGTAAATTCAATATTTTGAAACAATCCTTAAAATATAAAATAGAATATAAAAAAACAGACCGTAAATACAGTCTGCTTTCATATATTCATTTTATTAAATTCTTTTTTAGGTTTATAATGTCGAAACGCTTAAATATTCAATATTTTTCTCAAAATTCTTTGAATCACATTCAATTTCTGGAAGTGTGGATTCAAGCAGTGCTCTGCTATCATTAATATGAGAAATTGCTTGCTCAAATGAAGGGGTGAAGTGATTGAAATTATTTATATAATGGTTCATACTTTCTTTTTTCTTTTCAGCTCTAAATTGCCAAGAAATAGCATCTTCTTTAACTTGTCTTAGAGTGTTTGGTGTGGCAATATTAATATCATAGATTTCATTTTGTTCTGGATATTTGCTACCACCAAGTAAGCTTAAATTCTCATCTAATCCAAATGGAGATTCTTCCAATTGAAGATAAGTTTTAGCAGAGATATTGCGAGTTGGGTAATATTGTTCTTGATTATAAATAGTTAATTGAGATTTCGGAAGAACAACATTTTTTTGAACAAAGAAAGGTGTTTCAACCATATCTTTGAAGTTTAAAACATTAACTCTGTTTTTCTCACTTACATCTGATTGAACAATTTCCATAAATTGTTCAAAAGCATCATAAAATAAATAATTTTTCCCTTGTTGTTTAAGCTTTAATTGAACATACTCATAAATATCGTTTAAATTAAACTTTTCCTTTAATGAGATTTCGGCACTAACATTAGTTTTCATTGCTTCTCCTAAAATTAGCGTAAACTTTAAGTTAACCGAGAAAATATAGATTTTTTTAAATAATATCTTATGAAGTATTCACTCGATTTTACCTAAAAAAACGCTTGTAAATTTCTTCCTGAATTTTAAATAAGTTTTAATACTTTTAGATTTTTAAAATTCAACTTTAAATATCTGATAAACAAATATTTATATTTTGCCTCCTTGAATTACATTTAAAAAATCCGCTAATATAGCCATTTTTTTAATATCTTTGGAAGAAATCTACCTAAATTATACCATAAATTTAAGGCTTTGTCAAATTTTAAACCTAAATATGTATATGCAGAGAATTTCATAAAATGTTAATTTATAAGTAAAAATAAAAAACATAACCAGTTTCTAGTTATGTTTTTATAGATTATAATTTAATTTAAAGTTGGTTTTTATATAAACCTAGTCCAGACTTATTGGGCAAACGATAAGTATATATTTCAAATATCATTTGTACATACCTAGTCCAGACTTATCTGAGGGTCAAAGTTTACCTGTTAGGCAAACGAATAACTTATAACTCAAATATCACTAGCACATACATAGTCCAGATTTATCTGATAGTTAAGATTTGCTTAGTGGACAAGTAAATGGTTTATATTACACAAATATATTTTGCACATACATAGTCCAGATTTATCTGGATATGATGTTGGCAAGACGGTTCTTGATAATAATAATCTTTTGAATCTTTCTTCCTGCTAAGGCTTCCTTAATCTTGTCGTTGCCTCGAATAATAGCCTCAATCTCAGAATCTGTTAAATTAGACCCAATCATAATTTTGGTAATAATCTTGTTGTTTATTTGTAAAGCAATCTCAACTTCATCTTTTTGAAGCTTGTTCTCATCAACTTTTGGATATTCCATATCAAACACAGTTTTAACCTCATCGTGACCGATATATCTGTCGAAATACTCCTCGGCAAAATGTGGCATAATAGGCGCAATAAGAAGTATAAGCTTGTTTGCGACCTCACGCAATAACTTCGTGTTCTTTGTTGGTAGGGCATCATACTTGTAAATAGCGTTAACAAGCTCCATAATCCTAGCCACAGCAGTGTTGAACCCAAACACCTCAAAATCCTCAGTAACACACTTGATTGTGTTGTTTAAAACATACTCAAGGTTCTTTTCTTCTTTTCCGCTTAGAGTGACATTCTCTTCATTGTAGGTTAAAATCTTGTCTAATATTCTGGATAACCTGTCTGCAAATTTTTCCACTGATGTAATTCCATCATCGTTCCAAGGTCCGCCTTCAAGGTAGTTAAATCCAAACATTAAGTATAACCTTAAAATATCGCTTCCCTTAGATGCAACAATCTCATCAGCACTAACCGTGTTTCCACGGCTCTTGCTCATCTTAACACCATCGGCACCAAGTATTAACCCTTGATGTACAAGGCTCTTGAATGGTTCATCAAAATTGATGTAACCTTTGTCGTATAAAAATTTAGTAATAAATCTTGAATATAATAGATGTCCGCAAGCGTGCTCAATTCCGCCTACATATTTATCCACTGGTAACATCTTGTTTGTAAATTCTTTGTCAAAAATCTTGTCGCTTACTTGTGCATTTGGATAACGCAAATAATACCAAGAAGAACATACGAATGTGTCTAATGTGTCAGGGTCACGCTTTGCATCTGCTCCGCATTGAGGACACTTGCAGTTCATATATTCATCAATTGATGCAAGTGGACTAGTTCCTTTTGGTGACCAATCAACATTGTATGGTAGCTTAACAGGTAAATCCTTTTCAGGTACTGGTACAGTTCCGCAATGTGGGCAGTGAATGATTGGGATAGGACAACCCCAGTATCTTTGCCTTGAAACAGACCAATCACGCAAACGATAGTTTGTCTTTTTGTTTCCAAGTTTTAATGATTCCAATTTCTCAAGAATTTTATCTATAGCATTGTCGCTGGTTAAACCATCAAACTCTCCGCTGTTGATTAAAATTCCTTTTTGAGTGTAAGGTAACTTTGTTTCGCCTTCAGTTGCTTTTAATACTTGCTTAATAGGTAAGTTGTATTTCTTAGCAAAATCGTAATCACGCGCATCGTGTGCACCAACTCCCATTACTGCACCAGTTCCATACGAACCGATTACATAATCGCCAACAAACACTGGTACTTTCTCGTTGGTTAATGGATTTATTACATAAGTTCCGGTGAACGCTCCAGTTTTAGGAGTGGCAGTGCTAGTACGAGTAATTTCATCTTTCTTTGATGCATTTTTAATATATGCCTCAACTTCAACTCTTTGAGCATCAGTAATAAGCTCATCAATATTTGGATATTCAGGTGCAACAACCACATAAGTAACACCAAATAATGTGTCCGCACGAGAAGTGAATGTTCTAATCTCGCCTTTTTGGTTTTCATACTTGAAAACGATTTCTCCGCCAATAGATTTGTCTATCCAATTCTTTTGTAGGGCAATAGTTTTTGCTGGCCAATCAAGCTTTGAATGGTCTAATAACCTTTCAGCATAATCGGTAATTTTTAAGAACCATTGTGTAAGCTTTTTATGCTCAACCACTGTTCCGCATCTCTCACAAGCTCCATCAACCACTTGCTCGTTTGCAAGCACAGTGTTGCAACTAGGACACCAGTTTACAGGTGCATATTTTTGGTATGCTAAACCATTTTTGTATAACTCTAGGAATAACCATTGCGTCCATTTGTAATATTCAGGCTCGCAAGTTTTAATCTCGTAATCCCAATCGTAGGTTGCATCCATATTCTTTAATTGCTCTTCCATTTTAGCAATGTTTTGCTTTGTGCTGTCTGAAGGGTGAATACCTGTTTTTATAGCGTAGTTTTCAGCTGGTAAACCAAAGGCATCAAAACCCATTGGTTGGAAAACATTATATCCTTGCATACGCTTAAATCTTCCAAAACTATCGCTAAGCCCAAAATTCCACCAATGTCCAAGATGAAGTTTTGCTCCGCTTGGATAACTAAACATTTCCAGCAAATAATATTTTTTATCCAAATTGTTTCTGTTAAATTTGTAAACATTGTTGTCTTGCCAATATTTGTGCCATTTCTTTTCAATCTCTAAATAATCCATATTATTGCTTCCTTTTCAAAAATTTAATGAATATATAATACCATAATTTAACCAATTTAACAATAATTTGTATTTAATATTTCAAACTTTTTTATAAAAGTAAAACAAAATTAAAAAGTATTAAATTGTTTGACTAGTATAAACTAAAAATATTATAATAATATTGTTATTATATAAGGTGCAAAGTTGGGTTTTAATTTAAAACCATAACGCAAACTATTTTAAGGGTAAGCGAATAGCAGTTATAGATTGAATTGCTGTAGGTTGAAAACTATTTTGCAAAAAGATGATTTATATTTCAAATATCGTTTGCACATTCGTGGTTAAGATTTACCTTGTTTGTACATTCGTGGTCAAGGTTTACCTTGTTTGCACATACATAGTCAAGGCTTGCCTTGGCACATACATAGTCCAGACTAGTCTGGGGGAGGAGAAAAATGGGAAAATTTACAAATAAAATCATATTGCCAGTGGTGATGGCTGTTGCTGGAACAGTACTTATTTCTTGCGGAAAAGAATATAAGGTTACATTTGAAGGCTTGGATAATAGTCAAACGCTGATTGTTAAGGAAGATGGAACGGTTAAAAAACCGTCAAATCCTGAAAAAACTGATGCTATTTTTGGCGGTTGGTATAAAGATAAAGATTGTACAATTGAATGGGATTTCGATGAAGATAAAATCACTAAAGATACCCAGATTTACGCAAAATGGATTTATCTTTATAATATAACCATTCCAAACGCCTCTCTTTCCGCTGATGGCTATAAGGTGGAGATTGCAGATAACCTAACAAAAATCTCTGCTGGTAGTAACTACCAAATAAAACTGTCCGTTGATGCAAATGTTTATAACGCAGATAGTTTTGTTTTGATGGTTAATAATGAAAATTATGCATACCCAGCTTATACCGAACAAGATGGTATTCGAACATATATTTATACTATCGAAAATGTAAGTGCAGACCAAAATATATCCGTGGTTGGATTAAATAAAAAATACTTCACAGCGTTTTTCTCAGATACAGACAAACTTGAAATAGAAGATATAGATTGTTCAAGAAATGCAATCACTTACGGTTCAACTTATAAATTTAAAGTTCACTTGAATTCAGGCTATACTCAAAGTGAAAACACAATGGTGGTGGTTTATAATAATAAACAAGTTATCAAACAAAACGGCGTTTACCAAATAGAAAATGTAAAAAATAATCTAAATATTAGTTTCACTGGATTATATAAAAATACATATTCAATTAGCTTGCCTTATTCCACAGATACCACTCCAAGATTTACTATCACTGGAAATAATAACTATTCACACGGCGATGAACAAACTTTCGAACTAACACTAAATGAAAGTTATAAAAAAATCAATGTGAAGGAAGAACTAACATTGAAAGTTGGCGGTAAAATCGTTGCTCCAGAAATTAGCTATGATACTGAAAAAGATAAATATATTATAAAGGTTTCAAATGTAAACGCAGTTGGCAATATTGAAATCTTGATTGATGATAGCGAATGGGAAGTTTCAAAATATAATGTTAATTTAAAAGCTGGCAATGGCTATCATTTTGAAACCGCTAATGAAATAGATGAAAACGGTAATTGCTTAGTAAACTTTAATGGTAACATTAAATTTAAGTTAGTTTTAGATGATGATTATAAACTTTGCGATAGTTTCATTTTAAAAGCAAATAATATTAATATTACAAGCTTGCTATTGAATACCGCGAATAACGAAATAGAACTTTTAGTTAAAAAAGATTATGAAATTAAACTAGAAAATTTAACTAAAAATGCTTATCCAGTGGTTAAAGCAAATGGTGAAGAAGGCTATAAGATAGTAAGCGCAGATGGTTATTCTCAACCAGTTACAAATGGAACTTATAAATTCAAGATTGAACTTGATGAAGGATATGTTTCAAATAATGTAATTCAAGTTAAATATTATAATTATAATCCAGAAAATAGATATTATTCTTATGTAAACGAAGGCGTTGAATACGATGGCAATATTAGAATTATTGCAAAAACAAATGGTTATTATTTGTTGCAAAATATTACTGAGGGCGTAAGAATATTGGTGGAAGGAATTGAAAAACAAACCTTCTCAGTTGCTCTTCCAGAGAAACCAAATGCTTATACTATTGCTGGTAATTCTAGCGTAAAATACGGCGAAGATTATTCTTTTGAAATCACACTCAACGATGATTACAAAAATTCGTTAAACGAAATGAATGTTAGATATAAAGGATTTAGCGTTTCTAAAACAATAGTAAATGATACCACTGCTAAGTTTACAATTTTAAATGTTAAAGAGAATATTTCGGCTGGAGATTTGGTGGTTGAAAATATTTATAAAAATGAATATACTGTTACATTTACCACCGTTTCAGTTCGTAATAGCAAAACAATAACTGGTAAGTTTAAAAATTATTCTGGCGATGAATACACAGAAACCACATACACACAAGTGGTTAAACGAGGCGAAAACGCAATTGCACCAACCGCTGAAATCGTTGCTCCAGAAAATTATAAACTTAATGAAAACAAACCATATAGTGCAAGTTTTGATAAAGTAAATGATGATTTGATTATCTATATTAATTACATTCCAATCTCATATTATATAACTTTCGATATGCAGGGCGGAACTAATAACCCAGCAAATAACACCGAAGGTGGAAGCGTTTATAAGTATAGTTATAATATTGAAAAAACAATAGATTTAAAAGACCCAACAAAGAAAGTTGCCGATACTGATAATGATTATAAATTTATTGGCTGGTTCTATGAAGAAAATGGCGAATGGAAAAATATCTCTGAATTTACTGGATATAGAAATTTAGAAGTTAAAGCTGTTTGGCAATTGGAAGTTGGTGCTAGCAAAGTATATAAAACTTTAACTGATGCAATAGAAGTGGTATCTAATGGCGATGAAATATTACTTGAAGAGGGTACATATCTAAATCAATCTTTTGCCACAGATTTAAACCTAACAATAATTGGTGATGGCGAAGTTGAAATTTATCTTAATAATAGTTTCAGTGGCCTTTGGAATAGAGAATTACCAAAAACTGCTTATGGAATTATTAATTCAAATAATGCAGAGTTAACAATTAAAAATGTTAAATTTATTGCAAATGGTTTCTCTTCAACTACAACTTATGCAATCACATCTGTAGGCTCAAAAATAACACTAAATAATGTTCAATTTGAAGGCTTGAATGCATTGCTTTTATATGGTACTGCAGATAAAAACTTGCAATTAAATAATGTTAATATTGCATCAGATTTGAATAGTTATGCTATAGATTTGTATGCCTTAGAAGATGGATTTGCAACAAACATAAATAACGCAGAAATAAACGCACTTTTTGGTGTTAATTATAATTACTATTCAAATAATAAAATGGATATAAGTATTGAAAATAGCATTGTTAGGGCTGGTTCTAATTCAAACCCATTAATTGAAGGTGTGGCAGTTAGAATTGATGGCGAACATAGTATATCTAAATTAAATTTAGTTTATGCAAACTTAAGTCAGTCTGTTGGCATACTTAAAGTGGATAGAGATATTCAAAATATATTTAGCTTAGATAGAATAAACGAATTTAAGGCAAGGATTAGTTGTACAAACGAAGATGAAGCTTCAATTGAAAAAGCAATAGATAATGAAATTGTTATAGAAAATTCTGGTGATGCTATTTATAGAATTTTGGGTAGATTTGAAGTTGATGGCTATGATACTGAACTTACAAAATTAGGCATAAGTTATATTCAAAATGCTTTATCAATTTCAAATAATGTGTCTGTTAATGGTGCAGTTGAAATAAGTGAGAATTTAACAATTGCTGAAAATAAAACATTAATATTACTTGGTGGTTATGAAAATATCTTAAAAGAAAACACAACTTTAACAGTTGCTGGTAATTTAACAATTGTTGGATATTTAAAAGTTGAAGGTACAATCGTAAAAGAACTTACAGGCGAAATAACTTCAACATATAAAGTTTTATCTGGAACTCAAGAAGATTTGGGAATAATAACTCAAATAATAATCGATGGAAAAGTAAAACAAAATTTATTTAAAGTTGAAAACCAATTTGAAAATGAAGAAACAGGTGAAATCAATACTTCAATTCTAGGAAATATTACAAAGGCAAATAAGAATAGTGCGGTTGTAAAATTATATGAAACCACATCTAATAGAACAGATTATTATGTACCTTTAAGAGTTTATGTTGGCGTTGAATATGCAGATATACAATTAGATAATATTTATATCACAAATGTTGGTGGATTGGAATATGCGAATGGTACTCATAAATCTGATGCACTAACAGATAAAATTAACCAATATGGATATTTAGATGTTGTACTTGATTGCAATGTTGTAAACAATGTAGTTGGCTTAACGGAATGTAAAATTGAAGTTAATGGCAAAACATATATTGTAAAATTAAGATTGTTCTCTTATGATGCTGATAAAACTGGCGATAGGGCAGATAGTCTTGGTTTTGAATTTAATGTGAATAACGATTACGAAATTGTTACTAAAAACGAAACAGATTATGTAAGCGAAAAAGATAATTTCTCAAACTTTAAAATTGATGGTTGCATACTTGAAGGCGTTAATGCAACAAAACTAAACGAATTAAATTTGGATTCAACTAAGTATTATGTAACTTTTAGAAAGTATGTTGGACTTCAATACAGAGGAATGGAAGTTATTGAATCATATATGTATAATGGAAAAACTATTTCTAACTTAAACTTATATGCAAAAGATAGTAAAAACACAGTTGATGGTTATGGCTATTTATCATATATCTTTGATGCAAATTTAGATTATACATTAGTTAATGGTGTAAAACTTTATACCTCTTTCGATTTTGAAAATATTAATATCTTCTTCAATTTAGATGATAAATCTTATGAGGTTAGACTTGAAAAAGGCGACCTAACAGCATATATTTGGAATGGAAAAAATGTTGCTTTGGGTAATACGCTAGATATTGGTATTGAAAATAGATTTTTATCTATAGTTGGAAGCAATAATGAATATACAATTTCTGGTAGTGTTTTAAAAGTTTTAGATAATAGTAAAATAAAGAATAATTCACTATTCTATGATGGTGCAAACGATGCTGATGGCTACTTTGTGGCATATAAAATTTGGCTTGGAAAAACAGATGGCACTTTCAAAAATCTAGCAAATAAAAATGTTACTGTAACATTATCAAACTATGATGGTAGAACATATTATAATTCTAAAATTGGCTTTGATGGTTATTTGGATTTCATAACAGAAATAAAACAAGAAAATTCCGCATTGGTGGGTGGAAGCCTTAATATAAGCATCTTAGTTGATGGCGAAGAAGAAGCTAGAGAATTTACAATTACATTTGAAAACTTAAGTGTAAGAAAAGAAGATAAAGTGGCAGATGAGTTATATCTTGTTAAAGATAATCTAAAAGCGGGCATAGATGTTACCACATATAATATAGAGATGGTGAATTTTGAAAATGGAAACTATAAGATTAAAAACTCAAATAAAGATTTTGTTAAAACAAATGCCAATGCAAAAGCTTACCAAAGTGAATATGTAAATAGTAATTCAACTGGATATTTCGTTGGGCTAAAATGGTTTGTTGGTAGATTAAATTATTTAGAAGAAATCTCTGTTCATTTCGAGTTTGAAAAAGCAAATACAAGCGTGTTATCTCAAGATAGAATTTTAAAAGTGGATAAGAACGGATATATTTCAATTTTAATTGATACTCTTTATGAAAACAAAACCCTAGGTATAGATAAATGTACACTAACTTATTCATTTAATGGCGAAAAGACGATAACTCTAGATTTTAGTTCGCTAGTGACTACGGAATAAGAAATAAAAAATGATAAAATTAATAATTTATTGATGATATTAAATATATTATAAATTTGATATATCTATATAAATTAAAGATTAAAATAAACAAAAAAATACAGTATATATAACCTTTTTTGAAGCATTAAAGCTAAAAGATTGTATTTACTGTATTTTTCTTTCTGTTTTTAGCTGATTATGTTAAAATATGGAAGAAAATGGAAATAAAAAAGCAAGCAATTTCTTGCTTGCTCTCCGTGTTCAAGATAAACACGAACAAATTTAGAATACATTTATTTGAACTCGTTATGTTATTCTATATGCTTAGTATATCACAAGATGAAAAGGAGTGTCAACAAAAATTATGGGGTATTTTTTAGGTTTAGATATCGGAACGAATAGCGTTGGTTGGGCGGTTACAGATTCAAAGTTTAATATTTTAAAGTTAAAGAAAAAGCATTTATGGGGTGTTAGATTATTTGAAAGTGCTGAAACTGCTGCTGATAGGCGTGCAAAACGAAGTGCAAGAAGAGGAAGAGCAAGAAAGAAATTAATGCAATCTTGGTTGCAAGAAATTTTTGCACGAGAAGTGGAAAAAGTGGATAAAGATTTCTTTATTAGACTAAAAAACAGTATGTATTATACAGATGATAAAGATGCTAGGCTTGAGGGTAATAAAGATAGCGTTTTTAGATTTGATGTTGATGGAAATAAATATACAGATGCAAATTATTTTAAAGATTATCCAACTATTTATAAACTTAGAAATGAATTGTTAACAAAGCCAGCCAAAGATGTTAGATTTTTATATTTAGCAGTATATAACTTAATAAAAAATCGTGGTCATTTTTATGAAAGTGGTGGTGAAGGTGAGAATACAAAATTCGGTACACTATTAAAGTCAATCAAAGATTTGAGCGAGCAAATGGAGAACTTTGAAATCGCGTTTAAAACAGATGTGTCAGATGAAGATGTTTTAAAGATTTTAAAGGATAATAAATATAAAAAAGATCAAAAACTTGCATTACTTAATTTGCTAGATTGTAAGCCAGCTAAAAAAGATAGTGATAATAAAGATAAAATTATAGTTGAATCTTTTATAAGCGGAAAAATAGATGTTAATAAATTGTTTGGATTAGAAGAAGAAAAAAGCGACTCATCTGTAGATCTTAGTGATATTGAGAAGTTTCAGGCTTGTTTATTCAAGTTAACTGGCCTAGATGATGACCAAGTTTTAATGTTGGAAAGAATAAAAAATGTTTATGATTCAATAGTTTTGAAAAATTTGCTTGGCGATAAAAATTATGTATGTGAAGCTAAGTTAAATCAATATGAAAAATATAGAGAAGAATTAGCAGAGTTAAAGGCGTTTATTAAAAAATATCATCAAAGTAAATTTAATGAAATATTTAGAATGTCTTATACTCCTAAAGATAATGATACAAACTATTCTTTATATACTGATAGGCTTGTAATTGGCGGAAAAAATTTACAATTAGGTCTTGAAATTAAAAATGAAAATGGCGAAACAAAAAAAATTTATCATAAATATAAAAAGGATTTAGACTCTTTACATAAATATTTAAAAAACATAATAGAAAGTGAGCCTGAAGAAACTGATGAAGATTTTGAGAACGCCAAGAAATCATTGCTAGACAAAATAGCTGATGGAAATTTTTTATTAAAGTTAAGAAATAAAACTAATTCTAGTATTCCTAATAGTTTACTTAAAAAAGAATTGGAAAAGATTTTGGATACCAATGCAAGTAAATTCCCATTCTTAGATGAAAAAGATGAAACAGGGCTTACAAATAAGGAAAAGATAATTAAAATTATGAAGTTTAGAGTTCCTTATTATGTTGGACCAATAACAAATAAAAATAATAGTATAAATGCTTGGGCAAAAATAAAAAATAATTCACTTCCATATACTCCTTGGAATTTAGACAAAATTGTTGATTATGATCAAGCGGAAAGTGATTTTATATTAAGAATGACAAATAAATGCACATATTTTAAAAATGAAGATGTGTTACCTAAAAATTCTATTATTTTTAGTAAATTTAAAGTTTTGAATGAATTAAATAAAATTTCAATTAATGGTGTTAGTTTAACGGATAGCCAAAATGATGTAAATTTGAAAAGAAAGATTTTTGAAGAATTATTTTTGAGAAAATCTAAAGTTAAAATAAAAGATGTTCAAAATCTATTGGCTAGAATTGGGAATTTTGGAACAGACCCAGACTTGATTGAGATAGGTGGAATAGATAAAGAATTCAAATCCAGTATGTCTTCATATATAACTCTTGAGAATATATTGGGTGAAAAAATAAAAGATTTAAGTTTGGCTGAAGAAATTATTAAGTTGCATACAATTCTACAAGATAAAGAACGAGTTGTAAAAAGATTACAAGCAATGTTTCCTATTCTAACACAAGATGAGTTAAAGAAAATAAAAGCATTAAACTTTGCTGGGTTTGGTAGTTTATCTAAAAAATTATTAAATGATATTTGCTTTATAGATAAAACAACTGGAGAAGTATTTAAAGGAATAAATGATGCTTTATGGCATACCAATCAAAATCTGCAACAAGTTTTGCATAGTGATAGGTTCTCTATAAAAGATGTAATTTTAGAAGAAGAGAAAAAGTTTGGCGAAGAAATTGGTTATGAAGCTGTTGAGAATAGCTATTGCTCGCCTAGCGTTAAGCGTGGAATATGGCAAAGTATTTTGATTATCAACGAACTTAAAAAACATTTGGGTGAGTATCCTGCAAAAATTTTTGTTGAAACCACTAGAAGCGATGAAGTAAAGGGTGAACAGGGCAGAAAACTTAGCAGGCTTAGCAAGTTGCAAAAAGCATATAAAGATAATAAATCTGAAATTCAAAAATTATCAAAGAATTATGATGAATTAGTTAACGGATTAAATTCAAAATCTGAGGCCGACTTAAGAGAAGAAAAACTATATTTATATTACTTGCAAAATGGTAAATGTGCATATTCGGGAGATCCTCTAATAGCTGAAGATTTATCTGGTTGCGATATAGATCATATTATTCCAAGATGCTTTATAAAAGATGATTCGATTAATAATAAAGTACTTGTTAAACAAGAATATAACAAGGCGAAAAGTGATACATATCCAATTCCATCTGAATGGGTGAATCGTTGTGATTCATTATGGAAATCTTGGCTAAAACAAGGAATGATTTCGCAAGTGAAATATGATAAACTTATGCGAAAAGATAAGTTAACTCCTGAGGATAGGGCTGGATTTATTAATAGACAATTAGTGGAAACAAGCCAAATGGTTAAGGGATTAATAGATATTTTGCGTGGATTTGTACAAAATGAGAGAGATATTGTATTCTCTAAAGCCGAAGTTGTTAGCGAATTTAGGCATTGGCATAATATTCCAAAATGTAGAGATGTAAATGATTTTCATCACGCAATAGATGCTTACTTAAATATCGTGGTTGGAAATGTAACTCGTGCAAAGTTTACAGATAATCCAGTAAATTATTTTAGAAAGAAAGCCGAAAAAGGCGAAGACATAAAACCAATTTCTGAAGAAGTAAGCGAAAAAGCAGAAAAGAAAGAAACGGAAAATCCACTAAAGATATTTAATAAGTTTGTGTACGACTACAATACAAAAGAATGTGTTTGGCAGGGGTATAAAGATATATGTAGAATATCTGATAATTGCAAGCAAAACGATATTTTAGTTTATAAGAAAACTGAAATGAATGAAAACGATAAGTTTTATGATGAAAGAATACATAAAAGTGAGCATAACGACCCAAGTACTGCAGCAAAGGTTAATTTGAAAGGAAAAGGATTGCTTGCAAATATTGAGCGTTATGGTGGATTTGGTAGTCAATCTACAGCATATTTTATGCTAGTAAGATCAGGTAAAGTTGGTAAGGAAGTTGTAAAAATTGAAAGAATGACCACTTATGCATATGCTAGAATTAAGTTAAAACTTTTAACTTTGGAAGATTACTTAAGAGATGAGTTAAGATTGAAAAATGCAGTTGTTTTAAAAGATAGATTACCATTGTATTCGGAAATCAAAATCGGAAAAGGAAGATTTTTAATTTCAGGAGTTACTGGTTCAGGCTTATTATCTCTAAGCAATATGAATGAATGGCATACTGATTTCGAAACTCAAAATTATGTTAAGATTTTAACTAAATTTACAGGATTAAATAAAGCGAAAGCGAAACTTAAAACAGAAGAAGATAAGATAGTTGTTAGTCCAGCTAAAAATGAGAATTGTAAAGAGTTAGCTCTAACACGAGAAGAAAATGTTAAGTTATATGATAATATAACAAACTATCTTGGCAGGAAAATATTTGAATTATCCCCTTTAAAAGATGTTGCCGATTTTTTGCCTAATGAAAGAGAAAGGTTTTTAAGTTTAGATATAGTAAATCAAAGTTTGTTTTTATCTGGTTTGATTTCTGAATTTGCTAGATGTGCTAAAGTGGTTTGTGATTTAACAATTCTCGGCGGGGGAAAATATGCGGGAATCACTAGAATAGATAAAAATATAACGGGTAAGGGATATAAATTAGTAAAACGCAATGCATTAGGGTATATAATCTATGAAGAAGATTTGGAGAATGTTAGGTGAGTTTTAGAACGGTTGTAATAAAAAATAGATGCAAACTTGATCTCTCTGGTAATTATTTAGTTAGAAGAGCAGAAGATGAAAAGAAAATATTTATAAAAGAAATATCTTGCTTAATAATAGAATCAACGGCGGTCTCTTTGACCGCCTGTCTATTAAGCGAGCTTGTTAAAAATAATGTAAAGATAATATTTTGTGATGAAAAGCATAGCCCTGAAAGCGAGTTGATTCCTTATCGTAATAATTATATCTCATCTAAAAGAATCTCATTGCAAATTAATTGGGATAAAAGGTTTTTATCTAAACTATGGCTAGAAATTATAAGAGAAAAGATTTTAAATCAAGCAAAGATTTTGGAAAAGATAAAAAAGCAAGAACAAGCAAATATGCTAAAAGATTATGCAGAAAATGTGGAAAATGGAGATTTAACAAATAGGGAAGGACACTCCGCAAAGGTATATTTCAATGCATTATTTGGAAAAGATTTTGAAAGGCGTGAGGAAGATAAAATAAATTCCGCATTAAATTATGGATATAGTATTTTGCTTTCGTGTTTTAATAGAGAAATAACTGCTAGAGGATATTTAACTCAATTAGGTATTTGGCATAAAAATGATTTTAATGCTTTTAATTTGTCTTGCGATTTAATGGAACCATTTAGAACTTTAATAGATGAAATGGTGATTAATTTTACTGATGAACAGTTTAAGAATTATAAGATGTCAATCTTAGATATTTTCAATAAAAACATACAGATAAAAAAGAAAAAATATGCATTTGAAGATGCTATTTCAATTTATTCAGCTTGTATGTTTGAAGCCATTGAAAGTAAAGATATAAATAAAGTGTGTTTTTATGAAGGTTAGATTTATGCGATTAATGGTATTTTTCGATTTGCCTACTTTAACAGGCAAAGATATGCGAGAATATAGAGTGTTTAGAAAATATTTAATAAAAAATGGATTTATTATGATGCAAGAAAGCGTTTATAGTAAATTAGTTTTAAATAATAACTCAACCAAAGTTTTAAGAACTCAATTAAAAAAGCATATTCCTCCAAAGGGGTTGGTGCAAGTACTTGAAATAACAGAAAAACAATTCGCTTCAATTGAATATTTGGTTGGAAATTCACAAGAAAAAGTTGTAGATAATATGGATAGGGTGGTGTTTTTATGAAGTTGAAACTTGAAAATATAGAGCAAGAGTTTGATTATGATAAAAATAATGTATGTCAGTTAGTTTTAGAAGATCCTGAGATGTTTTTTAATCTTACAAATGGCTTAATTAAGCAAGCAAACGGAGATGAGCAAGTTTGCTTTTTGTATGATAAAGATAAGGATTTAGATTTAAGTAAGTATGCTGAAATTGTTTCAGATTATTATTCTTTTTCGTGTAATAGCAAAAAAATTAACTCGTTAGTTCAGAAAAAAATTCTGCAAATATGTGAAAATTTGGATTTTGCAGAAGATTTAGATAAATTAAATAAAATATTATCAAAGTTTATAAATAAAATTAGCGATAATGTGGATATTCCTATTGAAACAAACAAAGATATTCAGTTTCCAGAAATAGTTAAATTTATGGATATAGATGTGCGTGAAAGTGAATCATTGTTGGATAGGTTGCTTGATTACATAAACATTTTAGGAAAACTAAAAAATACTAAATTGCTAATTTTGTTTAATCCAACATTATATTTATCTGAGAAGAAAATAAAAATTTTATTTAAACAATGTGTGTATAATGAAATAAAAGTTTTTTTGGTTTGCAATTTGGATAACAATTTATTTGCAGATAAGAAGGTGGTAATAGATAAAGAATTATGTGAAATATGATTATTTTAGATGTAATTTTTTTGAGTCTAGTTTTCTGAGATTATGTTGTAAACTTTATAAGAAATCACATTTAATATATCTATTTTATTGCAAAAATAATCAAATTGTTTTAGAATAAAAATGTATATAGAATAAATCGGTTGAGGTTAATACTCTAACATTTGAGGTTTGAGTGTTATGTTATTCTATATATAACTAAAACAGTAGCAAGGAAGTTGAAGAGCCTATTGTTGTTTGAGTGTTATGTTATTCTATATATAACTAAAACGTAATCGACAAACTCAAAATCTAAGTAACCGTTTGAGTGTTATGTTATTCTATATATAACTAAAACTTAGCATATCACTAAACTTGTTTTCATTTAGTTTGAGTGTTATGTTATTCTATATATAACTAAAACATGAGTTTAGAAAAAGGGTAGAAGTCATTGGTTTGAGTGTTATGTTATTCTATATATAACTAAAACAAACAATTCTTCATTTTTGCTTTGCTCTTTGTTTGAGTGTTATGTTATTCTATATATAACTAAAACACATTTACAAGTGCGGTTGTAGATTGTTCTGTTTGAGTGTTATGTTATTCTATATATAACTAAATTTGCGAACGATAGAAAAAAATACACCGCTTCAAATAATGAATTTATTTCTAACATTTTGAGCCGGGCTTACAAAATGTATAATCTAGACCAACTCCCTCGCTTTAAAACATAAATTTTAACGATATTCTTTAATTATTTTTAAGATAACATAAAAATTAATAATAAAAATTTGTTGATTTTAATTTTAAGATTATAAAACACAAAAAAAGAACCTAACAATTTAGTCAGGTTCTTTTCTTATTTTTTAATTCTCAAAATCTATATGCTAAACAATTAGCACTCCAGCAAGTTTTAATCCGGATTAATAGAAATACTATTCTTTAAATTTTTGTCTAATTTAATAATTTATTAAAACTAAGCAGCGGTAACAGTAAATGTGTAAACGGTTTTATTATTAACCTTAGTTTGTGTTTTTACTGATTTATAACCTTCAGCAACATAGTTTCCACCATTCTGTTCAGAAATTGTCTTTGCAGGGTTAAAGTTAATGAATTGTCCACCTTTTACTTCAATCTTTGCAGAGCCATCGCCATAGTTTGTATCTTCGCAGTTAAACATAAATCCATATCCAGGCATTCCTGTTTCTGGGTCAAAATCCTCATATGCAGCTTGTTGAAGATAGAATTTACCCCCATTGATTGTTATTTTGCCTTTATTAACGTATGCTAAAGTGTTGTTACCAGCAAACTCGCCGTTCTCAATGGTAACTTTTGCGCCTTGACGAACTCTAAATACCCAAGCATCGTTTTCTTTTGCAAGAATTTTACCATTACCAGTAATAGTTAAATCTCCATTGCCTGTTACATCAAACATGCAATAGATTTCATCTTCGGTAGACCAAATGTCTGTAGAGTTAGTAATAGTCTTTCCATTTAGGTCAAGTGTAACCTTTCTCTTAAAGTTAAGCCTATCTGTTTTTTCCATGCCTGCAGTTTTGATATCAATATCTTTGGTTAATTTTATGATATCGCATTCGCTATCCAAAGCAACTTTTAACTCAGTATAACTACTTACTTCTGTAGTTGTAGGCTGTTTAGAGTTGTCCACCCCACAAGCAGTAAACAATACTGAACAAACTAGCATCATAAACATAGTTATCATCATGGCAAAAATGTTTTTTGTTTTAGTTTTTTTCATATTTTTCCTCCTTTCATCCTATCTCCTATTATACCGATTTGTAATGTTAAGTCAACTTTTTTACAATAAAAAAATAAAATCTTAATTATTTTATTTTTTACAACATTTTACATATTTGACAATATTCGACAATTTTCGACACTATATCATTACATTTTCACACTCTCTCAAGGTTCTCAACCTCTAACAAAAACCAACAACCGACATAATCAATAAATCAAATTATATATCTCACTATTAAATATCATTAAAATGATTGTTACAAATACAAGTAAAAGAGTGCTATAATATGTTACGATGAACCATTTAAAGCAATGAAAGGAAATGTAATAGAATTTTTACCTACAACAATATTGAATATGAAGTTTTTGAGAACCAACAAAAATATCGTTTTGTGTTCATCATCAATGCAACAAGAATATGCCACAAAAGAAGATTTTAAAAATGAGGCGAATATAAACGGTGAGTTATTAAAAGATATTTAGCAAAATGTTATAAATGCTGATTATATGCAAGGATGAACTATCTTATTTTCATGTATCTACATGTACTTACGGGGACAGTTTTAGGTGCGTGTAGAAAGAATTAGACCGACTTTTGAAAATTCAAAGGCCGGTCATTTTTTTTTGATTAAATTTTGAAGAATTGCCAAAATTTGTAGGTACATTGTAGGTGCATTTTGATTTTTAAGTAAAATTTCAAGAAAATTTTAGCAAAACAAAAAGCCCTTGAAAGTGCCTATATAACTTAGGTTTCAAGGGTTTTTAATAATGGAGCTGGTGACGGGAATCGGACCCGTGACCCCCACCTTACCAACTTAAAAATATTTTTGAAAAACTATAACCCTATGTCTTAAAGCCCTTGATTTTACTAGTTTTTTTTAGATGTAAAAATTGTTTAGGTGTTAACCTTTCAAAAAAGTTGACACCTATTGACACCTACGGCCATTTTTGAGCAATACTTTGGCTATTTAAAACTATCTAAAATTGCCTAAAAATATCTAAAACTTTGCTAGTTAAATTTGATTGCAACGGATATGGACATATTAAAAAAATTATGTTATAATTGTCTTGCAAATGGATTGGCTATGAAATTTATTTGCTCCCTGATTGGTAAATTATTTAT
>CAKVMJ010000006.1 GCA_934772445.1 uncultured Clostridia bacterium | reverse complement strand
AAACAATAGCACCTATAAATATCAATCAATAGATAATACGAAAGAGCATTATTTTAGTACTATTGATTACTTTGCACAAACTATAAATGTTGATTTGAATAGACATACAGCAGTAGATAATATGATTTCTCTAAATTACACTGGTAAGTATTTTAATGGTAATTTTAGTACATCTAACCCAAATAATTTGTATGTTAGATATAGATATAAAGAAAGCACAAGTGAAAATTATTCAGATTGGTTGCAATTGTCCCCAACAAGTACTGGCAACTCATTTAGCCAAGAATTTATATCTACTGCAATATTTGATTATACAAAAATATACAATTTTGAAGTCAAAGTAGAAGATGAACTCAATTCTTTGATAATTACTAATTTGATAGTAAAAAAAGGTATTCCAGTATTTTGGTGGGATGATAGCAAATTATATATAGGAGAAAATTCTCAAGTTGCAACCTTAGATAACCATGAAAATTATAGCACTAATGAAATTCCAATAGGCACATGGATAGATGGCAAAACAATATACAGAAAAGTTTTTGTGATAACAGATACTTTTGATAGAAACAATTCTATAGATAAAGAGACTGGTTATAATGACGGAGATATATCTAGCATTGTTAAAATTTCAGGAATGATAATAAGCAATACACAAGGTTATTATTATCCTTTCCCAAATACAAGCACAAACGCACATTTGCGAAAAACGTCAGGTAAATATAGGTTAAGATTAACTACTACTTCTGATTATAGTGGTTACACGATTTACGCTGTGTTAGAAGTAACAAAGTAAAAGAATAAAATTGTCTAAAAATCAAAAATGTAATAAAATATAAATGAAAAATAGAGGTGATATATAAATGGAAAAAATAAATTTTACCGATGCTACGATAAAAACAAGACCTTATATAGAAATAGACGGCACAAAATACTATGTTCAAGATGGTGAATATAGTGGTGGCACAGATTTAAATGCTAATACATTCAATACAATGCAGGCAAATATTGAAAATGCAATATCTAGTGCAGGTCAATCTAGTTATACCTTACCTACCGCTAGCAGTACTACAAAAGGTGGAATAAAAGTAGGAGCAGGCTTAAAAATGTCTGGTGAAGTATTAAGTGTTGATGGAACGTCGTCAACTAGTGTTGCTTGGAACGACATACAAGATACCCCTAATATACCATCAAAAACTTCTGATTTAACTAATGATAGTGGTTTCATTAAATCTACAGATTTAACTGGATTAGAAAATTCTTCAAATAAAGTAACTACAATAAGTTCCAGTTCTACGGACAAGCAATATCCTAGTGCTAAATGCGTATATAATATAATAGGCAATGTAGAAAGTTTGTTAGGTGATATATAATGAGTATAACAAGTGAAATTACAAGATTAAAAAATGCAAAAACAAGCCTTAAAACAGCAATTAATAACAAATTAGGCACTTCAACAAAGATAGCAAATGAAAAAATAGACCAATACGCTACATTTGTAAACAATATTACTACTGGAACTGGTGCCAACCTGAATGATTATTTTCTTACTGAAATTTCATCATCGTATTTTGACGCTCGCAAACTTATTAAAAAACTTCCACAAGTTACTGTAAGTCCAAATTGTACTTCTTTAAAGGTTGCCTTTAGTGATTTTATTAACCTTGAAACTTTGGACTTAAGTAATTTTGATACATCTAATGTTACCAATATGAAGAGTATGTTTTCTAATTGTGAAAGTTTAACAACTTTGGACTTAAGTAATTTTGATACATCTAATGTTACTAATATGAATAACGCGTTTTCTAATTGCCTATCTTTAAATACATTAAATATAACAGGTTGGAATTTTCAAAATGTCAATTACATTGCTAATATTTTAATAAATTGCACCAATTTAACTACGATAATTGGCACTTTTCAAAACTTAGGCCAAGCATATAGCACTACTGAACAAGCCAATTATTATCAATATACTTTATCTTTGTCGTTATGCACTAAATTAACAGAGCAGTCTCTAATTAACATATTAAGTGGATTATATGATATAAAAACTAAAGGATGCAATCAACAAAGTATTATATTAGGTGAAACCAATTTAGCCAAATTAACATCAACAGAGGGGCAAAATGCTTTAGCACAAGCACAATCTTATGGTTGGACAGTAAGTTAAAAAAAGGAGAAATAAGATGAAACAAGGGAACCAATTTTATTTAGAAATACAAATTTATGATAGTGAAGATAACTTATTAGATGTCGGAAGTGTAGAAAAAGTACAATTCGTTATTCAAGACTTGGTGAAAATATACGATGGCATTAGTAGTGATATTTCATATGATGAAAATAAAAAATGCTTTGTAATATATCTAACAGAAGATGAAACCTTTAATTTTAAAGAAAAAGTCAAAATAGATGTTAGAATAATGTATAAAAAAGATGCCAACGGGAACAACACAATAAATGGCACATATATAGACAGTTTCTATTGGTATGATTGTTTAAAACAAATAAAAATGTCAGATGGTGAAGTATAATGCTAAAACTAAAAATAATCAACGATGTAGAGCCATTAAAAATGAAAGTTAGTGTAAAATTTCCAAATATTACACAGGCAAAATTACAAGAAAAAGAAATAATACCTAGTAAACAAATACAAGAAGTAGTGTCTGACGGAACGTATGATGGTTTATCTAAGGTAATAGTAAATAAAATTCCTGATGAATATATAAAACCAAGTGGTACAATAGAAATATCAGCAAACGGAGTATATGATGTTTCAGAAAATTCAAAAGCAAACGTTGATGTTCCATCTCCATTATTTTCAGGCAATTTTGATAGAATTGGGCTAAAGAAGATAGGTTGGAGCGATGAAGATATAAATTATTGCCAAAAATATGGTGTGCAATGGGATAAAGATGACGATGATAAATATATGCTTAGTGAAGATGAAATGACTTTTTCAGTTAATACTGGAACAAGGTATTACCCTAAAATTCCCGTAACAAGGTCTTTTGAAAGTTATAATTGTTTAATTGCCATACCAAAATTAGATGTCAGTGATTTTAAAAGCACAGCAAATATGTTTAAAAATTGCTACTCTTTAACATCTTTGCCTGAGTTGGACTTTTCAGAAAACCTTAATTTTTCTGCTATGTTTATGTTTTGCACTAGTTTGATTAAAATACCAAATATAGATACCAGCAAAGGAACAAACTTTATGAATTGTTTTTCATCTTGTTACTCCTTGAGAGAAATACCCGAAATAAATGTAATAAATGCAAAAAACATGGCAAGTTGCTTTTCATCTTGTTTTTCTCTAAGAAAAATAAATATTAAAAATACTCAAAATATTATAAATATGAATTATACTTTCGACCATTGTGCTTCGTTAAATGCAATACCTGAAATGGAAACACCAAACGTTTTTAATTTTTCAAGTTCTTTTTCGTCTTGCTATGCTTTGATAACTGTACCAAAATTAAACATGAAAAGTGCGACAAACATAAATAATGTTTTATATGGAGATACTTATTTAAAGAATGTTGGCGGTTTTGAAAACTTAGGGCAAGCGTATAGCACTACTGCCTCTGCAAATAATAGTAATTACGCATTGACAATAAGTTATTGTCTGAAACTAACGCATGATAGTTTAATGAATGTAATAAATAATTTATACGATATAAAAACTAAAGGGTGTAAAACACAACAATTATTGTTGGGTAGTATAAATTTAGCAAAACTTACAGCGGAAGAAATTGCAATAGCAACCAATAAAGGATGGACAGTAAGTTAGTGAGAGAGGTGATAGAATGGAATTTATAGGAAGAACAAAGCCGAAATTATTAATTGCTGATGAGGGAAAACAATTAAGAGATAAAAAAGATGTGTACATTTCAGAACACATAGACGAAATGGGAAACATCGTACCAGAACATACTCCTTATTATTCAACATTAATATTTTTAGGAGACCAAATTAACAGTTTAGAAGACTGTAAAGAATTATATACGGAAGAAGAGGTGAAATAAATGGAACTAACACAAATTATAACAGTAGTTACAATTATTCTAACTTGGATATTAGGTATATTTGCAAAGAAATCAAAATTCATATCAAATAACTTAATACCAATTCAAAATATTTTAATCGGTGTAATTGTAGCAATAATTGAATGGATAATTACAAAAGACTTTAAAGTGGCTATTGCATTAAGTGGTTTACTTGCTGGGGGAGCATATGACGTCTTAAATAATATTGAAAAAATGATAAAGAAAGAGAGATAAAAATGGAAAAATTAACAAAAGAAATGGAAGAAGAGTTATCAAACAATAAAGGAGATGAGCCAAATGAGTAATAGCCCTTTAGTACAATACACGAGAATATCCCCTAATAGCAATAACCCAAGAAATCATAAAATAGATAAAATTACAATACATCATGTTGCTGGAGTAGTTTCAGTTGAAACATTAGGAGAAATATTTGCTCCAAGTTCAAGACAAGCAAGTTCAAATTATGGCATAGGCAGTGATGGAAGAATTGCAATGTATGTTGAAGAAAAAAATCGTTCTTGGTGTTCTTCAAGTTGGGATAACGACCAAAGAGCAATAACTATTGAAGTGTCTAATAGTGCTACTGGTGGAAATTGGCCTGTTTCAGATTATGTATTATCAAGATTAATTGAATTATGTGTTGATATATGTAAAAGAAATGATATTGAAAAATTGAACTTCACTGGCGATGCTAGTGGCAATTTAACTATGCACAGGTGGTTTGCTAATACTTCATGTCCCGGAGATTACTTGGCGAGTAAATTTCCATATATTGCAGATGAGGTTAACAAGAAATTAGCCAGTCCAAAATTAAAAGTTGAAGAAATAGAAAGAAAAAGTGTAAAATTAAATTGTGATGCTAACCTATGGGATTTAGATTTTAGTACTTATAGTCAAGCAAAATCAGTAAAGCAATTCAAAGAGGGAGATGTTATTGATAATATTGTTGCTATCGTGCATCATCCAATAGGTTCTGATTATTACTTAACTGAATATTCATATAAAAATAATATCATGAATGGTTTTAATATAAAAGATTGTGATGATATTGTGAGTGAAGAGCCGAAAGAAGAGCCAATCCCTGAACCTACTCCTGAACCTACACCAGAACCAACTCCAACACCTGAACCTGATGAGCCTGAAATAACAGAAAACTTTATAAAAAGATTTTTCAAGGCATTGATAGATTTAATAAAGAAATGGTTGAATAAATAAAAGAGAAAAAATAATTTCTCTTTTTTTTAGTATTGACAAGTGGGGTAAAACGTGGTACAATGTAATCACAATAAAGAAAGGTAGGCGAGAAAATGGAACAACCCATAATGACATTTATGAAGAAAGCCGATAAAGAAAAAAACCGAATAATAATACCAAAGGCTTTCATCAAATCAAATGGCAATCAATTTTATATGCTTGTTTATAGTGATAGAATTGAGTTAAAACCAATAGTGAAAAAGAAAGGAGAGTAATATGGAAACAAGATATACCGTGTTAATTAAAGATTACACAAGTTATAATGAAAAAACACATAAGTACGAAAAAATAATAGAATTTAATTACAACGATTTAATTGAAGCAATAGACTTAATAGAATATGTTACAAGTCATTCAGATTATGGCATCGAATTAATAAAACAAAAAATACTAACTTAAAGGGGATAAAATATGCAACAACATACAATGGAATATGAATACCTATCATTAATTTCAAATTTTCCATCGTTGTTAGAAAGAAATATATTACAACCTGATTATTTTATAGGAGCAGACAAAGTAATGTTTTCCATAATGATTGATGAGTATAAAAAACATAAAGAATTTATCCCCGAACTATTGACTGCACACAAAAATTTTGATGTTGTTTATTACTATGAGTTATTAACTAATAATTTGTGGTTCTCTTCAAAAGAAATAAAATTTGAAGAATTACAAAAAGGGATAATTGAAAAATACAAAAACAGAAAATATAAAGAGATAATAAATTCATATGACGGGAATAACTATCAAGAAAATTTAAAGCAATTGGAATGCCTTAATGATATAAATTATCAAGAAAATAGTTACATTACTGCAGAAGATGTTATTCTTACATTAAAAGATAAAAAACAACAGGTTTTGTTAGGTTACCCAAGATTAGATAGTAATTTAAACTTATCACAAAACGATTTACTTATATTAGCAGGTGGCACAGGTGGTGGAAAAACAGCATTTGCGTTAAATTTATTATACAATCTGAGTAGAGATTATCAATGTATATATTTCAATATGGAGATGTCAAAAAACATATTATACAAAAGATTAATAGCATTAAGCACAAATACTACCATGATGGAACTTAATGACGTAAATGGCTTAGATAATCCCAGTAAAGAACTAATAGTACAATTAAGTAAGGAAATAGAACAAAGAAAAATAATCCTTGTAAATAATTCCGTAAATGTTGCTGATATTAAAAAGAATATTCTAAACATAAAAACAAATCGTCATATAATCGTGTTTTTAGACCATATAGGGCTTATAAAGTCAAGCGGTAATAGTTTATACGAAAAGATGACAAATGTGGCTAAGGCACTAAGAGGAATATGTTTAGATTGTAATTGTACAGTCATAGGGCTAAGTCAATTATCAAGAATAAGCCAAGTAAATAATGACGAACCTAAATTACAAGATTTGAGAGATAGTGGTGAAATAGAACAATCTGCTAGAAAAGTATTAATGCTCCATGACAAAAATAAAGGTGAAAAAACAAGAAAGCATGACGTGAATGTTATAATTGCCAAGAATGACGATGGCAATACTACAACCCAAGAATTTACATTTGATAGGCATATTCAAAAGTTTAAGGAGAAGTGAAATTAACAAGATGATAGATAAAGATGAGTTAATAGGCGAATTAACAAAAATAATGTTGCAACAAGAGTTTGAAGACAGAGGAACAGGAAAGACCAAATATGTTAAAAGAACTAGGGCTTTCAAAGATTTAATAAAATTTATAAAAGAATATATGTAAATAAGAAAGGATGATTAAATAATATGAAGAAAATAACACAAGAAGATAGAGTGGTACAATATATATCAGATTTTGGGAGTATCACCAGTTTAGAAGCATTTAAAGACTTAGGCATAACAAGATTATCAGCCAAAATATTTAATTTAAAAGCAGAGGGGTATATCTTTGAAGATGAAACTATGACATGCGTAAATAGATATGGTGATAAAGTACATTACAAGAAGTATAAAATCATTGACAAAAGATAAGAAAGGTGGTACAATATATGTATGGATATAAACTATATAGATGCAAAAATTGTAAGCAAAGATTTTCAACACCAAAAACAAACAAAGAGATAATAGGGACAGACAATCAATGTGCTTCTGTTGAATATGATTATTGCCCATATTGTGATAGTAGTTCTATTGAAATTCTTAAATGTGACATTTGTGGGGAAGAAATAAAAGGATATTTTGATTGTTTCATAAGTAATAATAAAATTTATTGTGAAAAATGTGCAATGGGAAAGGATGATTTTAATGGAAGATATTAATATTAACGAATTAGTAAAAGTGGAACAAATGGCTGTAATAAAACAGCAACTAGACATCATTAGTGAATTGATTAAAGAAAAGACAAAAGATATAGAAGAAGTGGTAGATAATTTTTCTAAATTAACCATAGAACAGCAAGAAGAAAAAAAACAAGACATCAAAAAATATAAAACATATCTTAATTCACTTTCAAAACAATTAGAGGACAAGAGAAAAGAAATAAAAAAAGAGATTAATAAACCTTACGATGAATTTAATACATATTATGAAGAGAAAGTTAAAACATTGCTAGACAAAGGTGTATGTCAATTATCCGAGACAATAAATGAAATAGAGGCAAAACAAAAAAAAGACAAAGAAGATGCTTTAAGAGAGTTTGCTAACAATTACTTCGATGGCAACAATATTCAAGATATTGTTAAATTTGAAGATATTAAATTAAATATTACATTATCTGCTACTGAAAAGGCATTGAAAGAACAAGTAGTAAATTTTGTTAATAAAACATTGCAAGACTTAGAATTAATTAAAATGGAAGAATATAAAAACGAGATTTTAATAGAATATAAAAACTGTCTTGATTTTGCCCTAGCAAAAATGAGAGTAATAGAGAGACACAAGCAAATAGAAGAAATAAACAAAAAACAAGAAGAACAACAGGTAATAGAACAGCAAGAAGAGAAAGTAATAGAAGTGGTAGATAGTGTTATTACACCACCAAAAGAAATAATTCAGGAAGATGAATTAATAACATTTAAATTTACAATAAAGGCAACTAAAGAACAAGCAAGAGAGTTAAAAAGATTTTTAGAGGAAAGAGGTATAATATATGAATAATTTAGCAGAAACACCAAAATCAAAAATCGGATTTTCTGATTTTATGACTAGCAGTGTTGTTTCAGTAAAAGTAAACCAAATCTTAGGTGATAGTCAAAGAGGAGCAAGATTTATTTCAAGTATAGTTAGTGCAGTAACTACTAATCCTATGTTAAAAGAATGCGATAACGGCAGTATATTAAGTGGTGCACTTTTAGGTGAAAGTTTAAATTTAAGTCCATCTCCAACATTAGGGCATTTTTACTTAGTACCATTTAATGACAAAACAAAAGGCAAAGTAGCAGTATTCCAACTTGGTTGGAAAGGATATTATCAATTAGCATTAAGAAGCGGATATTACAAAAAAATTAATGTATTACCAATAAAAAAAGGCGAATTAATAAACTGGAACCCATTAGAAGAGGAAATTAAAGTTGAGTTAATTCAAGATGAAACAGTAAGAGAAAAAACTGAAACAATTGGTTATTATGCTATGTACGAATACCTAAACGGTTTTAGAAAAGCAATGTATTGGTCTAAAGAAAAAATGGAAAAGCATGCTGAAACATATTCTAAAGGATATATAGCGAAAAAAGGATATACATTTTGGGAAAAAGATTTTGACAGTATGGCTATGAAAACTATGCTAAGACAATTAATATCTAAATACGGAATTATGTCAACCGAACTACAAAACGCTTACGAGAGTGATATGGCTACAATTGATGAAAACGGTAAAAAAACATATGTTGATAATCCACAAGAGGATATAGATATAGAACCAATTAGTCAACAAACAGTGCATAGTTTAGATGAGGCTTAATATTGATAGATGTTAACATATTATCGTCATCATCAAAAGGCAATTGTATAATCCTAGAAAATATTTTGTGTTTGGACGTTGGGGTATCTTATGCAAAAATAAAACAATATTTAAAAAAAATCAAATTAATATTTATCACTCATTGCCATCAAGACCATTTTAATAAAACCACAGTAAAAAAAATAAGTTATGAAAATCCTACTATAAAGTATATAGTGGGAAGTGAAGATTTAGTTAATGAGTTAGTCGAATTAAATGTTCTAAAGAAAAATATATACTTATTAGAGAGTGAAAAAAGATATGACTTAGGGTTATTTAATTGCATGCTAGAACCAGTAATACATGATAAGCCAAATCATTGCATCCATTTAAATATAAATAACAATAATATATTGTATGTAGTTGATACACAAAATGTAGATAACATCAAGGCTAAGAACTATGATATGTATTTAATTGAGGCGAATTATAAAGAAGAAATATTAAAAAAGCATATAGAAGAATGTACTAACGATGATGAATTGTATTATCTAAATAGAGTTTCACATACACATTTGAGTTATGAACAAGCCACAAACTTTTTAATAGAAAATATGGGAGATAATAGTAAATATATCTTTGTTCACAAATCAAATAGGAATTTTGGAGATGATAACGATTGAAGAAGTCAGAACTTATAGATAAATTGTTTAAACAAATAGAAGAAGATAGAGAAATTATAAAAGAAAATTTAATACAAGTTATGGACTACATTAAATTAGAGACGAATGATGAATTGGGTAATACCATATCATTTGAAATAAAATATAAAAGAAAAGGAGATAATGATGAAAAATATTAATTTAAGAACTACTGTAATGGCCAATAGAATAATGATATTGAGATTAGCCAACGCAATAGGAATGTCTGTTGAAGATTTAAACAAATTTCAAGATGAGTGTAGCGAACAAGCCGAAAAAGAAGTAAATAAAATGATTGAAAAGGAGAAAGAGGAAGAAAATGAGAATAATTAGTAATAAGAAATGGAAAGAAATCAACGATACATTAGATGATTACAAATTTGAGTTAGAATATCAAAAAGACCAATACAAAATAGTAAACGACCAAAAGTTAATATTAATAGAAGATAACAAGAAAAAAGCCTTTGAAATCGCTGATTTGAAGATAAAATTAGGCGATATTAATGAATTTTTAAGATTAGAAAAAGAATGTAGTAATGCTCTAAGAAAAGAAAGAGCAAATTTGAGAAGACTTTTAAGTAAAAATGGCATCGAATATAAGAAAAAAGGTGATAAAAATGTTCATGCAAAGTAAGTTCATGCAAGGTAAGGACAATATTAAAACTTTTTTTGATAGTGTTGACATGGGTGCAATTCAAATACCCTTTACATTTGCTTGCAGTTATTTACAGTATGTTGACGATGTAAAAAGAACAATTATAAATGATAAAAAAAAGACGGTAGTAATACTATGGAAAAATGGTGATAAAACAATTGCAAAAGCCTCTGATAAAGACAAGTTTGATGCAAAAATAGGTTATGCTTTATGTGTTCTTAGAAAATGGTTATTAGACAAAGATATTCCTAAAAATAGACAAAAAGCATTACTCCAATCAATAGATAATAAAAAATACAATGATTTTATTATTGAAATGTATAATATAATTACTTTCAACGATATTGTAAAAACCAAAAAGCATCTTGAGAAAGTAATAAAAGAGGCAAAATAAATGGAAGAAAAATTTTATACAAGGACTAATGGTGAAAAAATACCAATGAGCCAAGTAAATACTGAACATTTGTTAAATGCTTTATCTAAGACACATAGAGAAATTTATGAAACCAATACAAAGGAACAGTTTGATTATTACATCAATAAAATTATAGATATAGACGAAGAATTAACAAAAAGGTTAAAAAAGTATTCTAACGATAAATTTAAAGGAGAGTAATAATATGGACGATTTTAATGAAACGCTAAGTCAAGGACAACAAGAAAAACACTCTGTGGGCTATAAAATAGTAGCAGATAAAAGATATAGAATATTTAAAACGCAACATGACGACAAGTCGTTTTATAGTATTCAAATAACGCAAAAAAATTACGACGGAACTATTTCTAAATATTATAGACCAGTAATATTTAAAAAAGGAATAGAATTACATAATCTAACTGACATAATAATACATAAGGGATATGAAAATTTAAGGTCAAACAAAAAAGACCCATACAATCCAATATCAATAATATTAATTACTAAATTTGAGATAATACCAAATAAAGAACACGAAGAAAATGATGCTTACGCAGAGTTTCAAAGAAATTTGAATGCTGATGAAGTAAAACATAACATAACAAACGCTGACTTACCATTCTAAGAAAGGAAAATAGAAGATGGAAACATTATATTTAATTTTTAAAAGTACACTTGCAATAGTAGGAACTTTATTTTTAATAGTGATAGGTTATTCAATAATTAATTCTTTTTTAGAGCAAAGAAGAATAAAGAAAATAATAAACCAAGCATTAGATGAAACTGCTGATGAACTATTTAAAGAATTAGTAGAAGAAATAAAAAAAGAAGATGAAAAATAATCTTCTTTTTTAATTATTTGCTTGACAAATTATTAATTATATGATACAATATATTTGAAATTAAGGAAAGGAAAGAGTGAAAAATGGAAATAATTAAAGTAGTAGACGGGGGGATGCAATATAATAACGTAAATTTCTTGAATTATATTAACAAATATTTACAATTTATAGATGTATCTAAAGAAACCGAAAAGACCTATTTTAGAGCCTTAAAACAGTTCTATAATTACATAAATGATAAGGGAATAGATAAACCTACTAGAGAGGATATAATCGCTTATAAAGACGAATTAAAGGCTAATAACAAGCCAAACACAATCAATCTATATTTAGTAGCCCTTAAAAACTTTTATAGATGGCTTGAATATGAAAACATCATGAAAGATATTACCAAGAATATAAAATTGCTTAAAGTGGGTAGTGAACATCTACGAGAAGCGTTTACCATCGAGGAAATAAACAAAATTCTATCTTGTTGTGAAGATAAGAGAGAAAGATTGATTATTTCATTATCAGTAAGTTGTGGAATAAGAATTAATGAAATGGTAAATATAAGGCTTGAAGACTTTAAGGTGAAAAATGGAAAGAAAGTTCTATATTTATTAGGCAAAGGAAGAGATTATAGAGAAGATTTTGTTATTATACCTGAAAATATCTACAATCTTGTAATTGAATATATCAAAGAATACAAAATAAAGGATTACTTATTTGTTAGCACTAGCAATAACAATAAAAATGGCAAAATAACAACGAAAACTATCAGAAAAATATCCAACAACATATTTGAAAAAGCAAATTTAAAGGACAATATGCACAATTTTCACAGTTTAAGACATAGTTTTGCAACCATATCTATTCAAAATGGAAGTGAAATAAGAGAAGTATCACAAGCATTAAGACATAAAAATATAGCAACTTCTATGATATATTTGCACGATTTAGAAAAAACGGAAAATAAATGCAGTAATAATGTTGCTAATCTGATAAATTTTTAAAGGAGATGATAAGAATGAAAATAACAATGTATGAATTATTAGGATTAATTAAAGATGGTAAAGCACCTAAAAAGATAGTATATGATTATATAGGACTTGAATATGACGAAGAATATAAAGATTATAACCGTTATTATGGCAAATATTTATTTGAGTATAAATTTGCAACTTGTAATGACTTTTTAGAAGATGAAGTAGAAATTATAGAAGAGCCAAAGAAGATAGAAAAAATATCATGGAGAGAAAAAGAAAGTTTAGCAGGGAATTTTACAGCAAGCGAAAAACAAGAAATATTAGCAAGAAGAACTGAAAAATTAAAGTCTAGTTTAAATGAACTAATAGATGAAATTAACAATTTAAAGGAGAAATAATTATGAAATATTATTATGAATACAAATACAAAAATGGTCGCAAAGTAGGTGGCCATAATTTAGAGAGAATTGAGTTTTGTGATTATTTTATAAAATTAATTGGAAAAGATGAAATTCCAACAAATTATGATTATGAAATACGTTATTGGGAAGCCCTTATTGATATGAGAAATATTGAATATTTAAAAATAACACCTATGCTAGAAAAGGAGAAAAAAGATGAATAAAAGAATTAAGCAATTTATAACTAAATGCTATAACAAAGAAAAAGATAATTATTGTTGGATTAATACTAACAAAAAATTATCAGATGAAGAATTATCCGATTTAGAAAAATATTTTAATAGCAAAAGTTATAATTTTATGTTGATTATTAATGGTTGTTCAGAATTAAGACCTCAAAGAACATGGGGAACACTACCAACATTTTTAAAGGGAATTGATGGATGCCATATTATATTTAACAGTTCTTCAAATGCTTTTATATTGTGTAGTTGGTTAAATGATTATGATGAATATAAAGATAATATTGAAGAACTGTTAGATTTATCTGATATTTTAGAAGTTAAAGTATTAAGGAAGAAAATGCAAGAAATAGAAAGGACTGATAAAAATGGAATTATGGATTAGAAGTCAAGATAAAACCAGTATTGTTAAAGTGGATAATTTATATGTCAGTGTTGGAAATTTTATTTGTTATTATGTGGAAAAAGGTAAAGAAGTTCCTAATACTTATTATAGACCAAGTGGAGAACTAGGAAGATATAAAACAAAAGAAAGAGCATTGGAAGTATTAGATGAAATAGAAAATAAAATTAATTTGATTAATTTAGGACATGATTTTGGTAGCCCAATGATAGATTTAAAAAATCCAACATATATTTACCAAATGCCAAAGGAGTGAAAACAATGAATAAAGAAAAAGACTTTTTTAAAACTTGTTTTAATACGGTAGCAGGGCTAGAAGTAGAAAATGAAAGCCAAGAAATAGCAAAAGAAGTTGTTTTAAGTGAAATTGAAAATTTACAGCAACAATGTGAAAAGCAAAAAGAAATTAATCAAAAGGCTATTGAATATATAAAAGAAAAACAAAGAATTCAATATAAATTTGCACTATCTCATATCGAATGTGATGATTTATTACAAATATTAGAAGATAAAGAGGAGAAATAAGAACAATGGATAAAGAAGAACAACAAGCATTTGAAAAATGTATGGAACAAATAACAAGACTACTTATAGAAGAAAAACAAACTAAAGCAAAATTAGAAAGAATACAACAAGCAAAATTAGACTGTGTAAAAGCATTATTAGATAGTAGTTTTTATGAATATAAAGAGGTGTAAGAATGAATTTAGAAGCAATAAATAAATGGTTAGATGAAGAATATGGCTGTTCTTTTACTAAATTGGAAGAATTACACAATTTTTATTTTGAAAAGTATTGTGATTTAAAACAAGAAAACCAAAAACAAAAAGAAGTAATAGATAAAATAAATGAATTTATAAAAGAATTATATGACAATACTGACGATATTGTTTGCTATGAAATAGATAGATATAGAAAAGAAGAATTGTTAGATATATTAAAAGGGGTGTCAGAATGATAGAAAAAATATGTGATGAAATAGGCGTTGAACCTGAGCAACTTATGATTAAACAATTGCAACAAGAGAATAAACAACTAAAAGGTTTAATTGATACTATATTAAACTTTTCGTTTTTTAAAGAAGAATGTCCTTTAAATTTTGGTTTTGAAGATAATTCAAAAGAAGATAAAGCACAAAATATATTTTATAGCGACGAATATTGTGAAAACAATTGTAATGACATTTATACAGATTGTTGGCTAAAATATTTTAAAGAATTACAAGAACTAGAACAAGGGAGTGATGATTAAATGACTTATGATGAATTAGCAGATTACTGCAAAGAAGCAAGCAATGAAATAATTAGACAGGACGAAGAAATAAGAAAACTAGAAAAAGAAAATCAAGAATTAAAGAAACAACTAGATAAATATGAAAATCCCGAAGATATGACTTTAATGATGATGTGGTGTACTGAAAAGGTTAAAGATGAAAATGAAAAATTAAAGAAACAACTTCATGAAGCAAGTTTAACTATACAAGAAATGACAGAACAAGATATTGAATGCCCTAGCAATTGTGAAAAATTAAGACAATTAAAGAAACAAGTTGAAGAAAACACTGAAACTTTATTAGGTAGAATATTAGAGTTAAGAGGACAACAAAAAGAGTTTATAAAGTATTTAGAAGAAGAGATAAAAATATATAGTAAAACAACTTATGCAGAAGAAATTCTTAAAGAATTGGAAGAGATTTTAAAAGAATACAAAAAAATAGTAGGAGTATCTGATGACAATAAAACCACGATTTGAATTTAATAAATATGATTTTGGTCTTGGAATTGTATTTAGAAGAGAAAATGAAAGTAAAAAATATATTAGAGAATATGAAACAATAAATTATATATTTGGAGTTGTGTTTTTATGGTTTAGTTTTGGATTAGAAGTAGAAATAATAGGAGATGATAAATAATGATAAATAAAAATGCTACATTTATTAGAAAAATAAAAATTTGTTTAAATGTATTATTACATTATAGTAAGTACAAGAAATTAGTTGGCGAACAAGTGGAAATAATTAAAAATGATGGTTTGCCACAATATACTAAATTAATTGGAGAAGTTGGTTATGTCTGCAATTTTGAATTTGAAAATTTTGAAAAACCTTTAATAGTTCATTTCCCTAAAACTAAGAAAGAATATTGTTTTGGAATAGATGAATTAAAATTATTTAGGAGGTAAAAATGAAATTAGAAGTTGGAATGTATGTTAGGACTGAACATAATGGAATTTGTAAACTTTATAGAGAATTTAGTGAGGATAGTGTTGATATTGGCATTGGTATATTACCTGAAATTAATGGTTTCTTTATCGATGAAAAAGAAGTAGATTATATTGAAAAAGAAGAAATATTAAAGGCGAGTTTCGATATCATTGATATTTTGGAAGTTGGGGATTATGTTAATGGTTATAAAATTGGATATATAGATGATTGTAAAGGTGCTATGAGAGAGTTTTATTATGATTATGAAAACCCAAATGATGATATGGGGCATTGGGAAGAAGAAATAAAATCAGTCATCACACACGAGCAAATGGAACAAATGGCTTATAAGGAGTGATAAAATGGAATGGATTATTAGAATATTAAGTTCTATACTAGGTGGATTGTTAGGCGTGTTATTTATTAGTATTATTATAGGGGGCAAAGACGATGATAATTACAAGAACGATTAAGAACAAAAAACAAGTCTTTGAAAGTAAAGGCAAAACATTAAATTACGATATATCGAAGTCGATAAGATTTTGTCATATTGAATGGGAAAGATTTGAAAATGTATGCAAATTGAAAGGCGTTAAAGTGGGAGACGAGATTAGGAGATTTGTGAAAGAATATGAGTAAAAATTATGATTTATATCCTAAATATGAAAGAAAAATTGATAACTGGAGAAGAAGAATATTAGGTTATGAAAAAATGAAAAGAGATTTGCAAAGACAAATTCAAATATTAAAAAATACGAATAAAAAGCAAAAAGAAGTAATAGATAAAATAAACCATATTTTAAATAACCAAATTAATTATAGGGAATTTGTAGATATTGTAAATGCTATTGAAGATGTAGTTAAAGAGGTGTCAGAATGAAACCATTAAATTTAAAAGAAACAGCATTGAAAGAAGAAATAAAAGAAATATTAGAAGAATTAGAAAACATGTATGAAATTAGTGAACTTAAAGAACAAGTAAATAATATAAATAAAATAAGAGATTACATAATTAATTTACAACAAGAAAACAATCAACTAAAAATACAAATAAGTGCTAGAGAAGAAATATGCAATAGATTAGAGAGCAATTGGAATAAGTTAAAAGAATATATAAAAACAATTTATAAAGGTTGCCCACCATATGAAAAAGAAGTTTTAATGTTTCTAACTGATAAAATGCACGAACTAGAGCAAGGAGAAGAATAATGAAGATAATAACTAAGAAAAAAGAAGAAAAAATGTTAAAAGAAGACACATATAGTCTTGATTACACTTTGATTGAATGGCTAAATATTAGACTAAAAGCATATTTAAATTATGCTAGTAAATATATTGACTTGGAATATGATAAATACAAATATAGAAATAAAGATTATACACAACTTGAAATTTTAAATAGACTAATAAAAATAACGGATACTTTAGCAGATGAAAGTTTTTATTGGGGTATTAAAGGTAAAAAAGTAATGAAGTTGGTTAATGAAATGTACGACTTATTAAAAATAATTCATTTTGCGTTATGGTGGTAAGAATTTATGAAAATAATAGAAAAGTTAAAATCGGCAAGAGGTTTTTTGGTAAGAGGTTTTGAGAACAAAACAAAAAATGTTCGCTGGGAAGTAAGATACAAGAATTTAGAGAAAAAATACCAAGAGGAAAAAGAAGAATACGAAAACACGATAAGAGGTTTTGAAGACAGGCTTAACAAAGAAAAAAATATTGCTATTATAGAAGACTTAAAAAAACAATTAAAAAGAAAAAATAATATTATTGAAAATTTGAAAAATGATTTAGAGGTTTTTACAAAAAAAGAAAAAAAGGTGAATTATGAAAAGAAGTAAAATAAAAGATTTTTTTGTGGCTATTAGTTTAGCAATAAAAGAAGATAAAAAATACAGCACTATATTTATAATTTTTGTTTGTTGTTGTTTATTATCATTGCTTGTAATTTTATCACAATTAATTAATTAATATACAAAATATAAGATATATTTTTATGGATATATCTTTTTCTTTTATATAAACAACATTCCTAGACTAATTTTAAAGCCCATCAGACGTTTGTTTTTACTTTTATAGTACATTTATACTACAAACAATTAAAGTGCATTAAAATCAAAATAAATGGCTTTAAAATAGGTGCTTAATTTTACGTTGGTAGTGGTATTATCTTAATAGTCCCCTTATTGCAACAAAAAAAGACTATTTTTTTAGTCTTATTTTTTATATCCGCTACCTGACAAAGTCCATTTTACAAATATTATAAATATTATTATTACTATTATTATTATCATGATACTTTCACCACTTTGTTATTAATCATTTTGCAATTTATTGATTGTAAACATTGTTGAAGTTCATCGTCAAAATTATTATGCTTGCCCCTTTTTGTAAATAATTGAAAATATATATTGTAAAATAACTTGTAAATAGTCATGTCTTTGATACAATTCGATGTAATTATCTCTTTAAAAGCCCGTGTAAGCCCTTTTTCATTGCATATTTTAATAAATATATCTATGTTTCTATTGCTCATTATTCACTCTCCCTTATATTTTGCATATCAACTAAATATAAACATGTTTGCACCAATTTATCACATAATTTATCGAACATTTGCACCATTTCAACTTGTTGCACTAATCTATAATGATAATTTTTAATTGTACCATAACCGCTATTCTTAATATCTTGTAAAAAATCTTCATAGTTGTTATTATTTTCTATATAATCATCTAATACAGAGCAATAATTATCATTATTATATAATACTAAATAACCACCACTTCTGCCATTGAAACCAACTTTCCAACAATGGGCTTGCTCAAACTCCCAAGCCTTAATTTCATCGTTTATAGAATTATAATTATCTTGTTCTAATACTTGTAAAACTTGGTCTCTTATTCCTTTAAATTCATCAATATTATAAACTTTTACGTTATTTGCTATACTTTCCAAATTATTCCAACTATTTAAGGTATTATATTTGAAATGATTTTTTAAAAAATCAAACATTTCTTTATTATTATTTTTATTCACTTTTTTATAATACATATTATTCACTCTCCTTTAAAACTTCTATATTATCTAATATTTCCTTTAAATCATTAATCATATAATATTGCTTATTGTTGTAATTTTTATTATGTCTATATAACTCATCAACTAATTTTTGCATATATGCAAGATAATATGCATCACAACTGCACTCAATACCAATTGACTTTAATATATTTTCTTTATTAAACTTAATTTTCATAATTTAATCGCTCTCCTTAAACTCTAAAGAATTATAATTAACTCCTTCTACATCAGTATAAACATTATACTTAACATTCGCATACTTGCATAAATAATCAACTCTATCTTTTACTATTCTTTCAACAATATTTTTTGATAATCTAGGTTGACCGTTGCAATAACTATCATTTAAATAATAATCTGCTATATATTTATTATTTAAATATTTATCATAATTATTGCCGTAATGATTATAGCAATATGCACTATCTATCATCTCCATTAAATCACATTCATAATACATCAATGTACCGTATACAAAATAATGCTTAACATTATTTAAACTTTCACAATCTAACATTTTCATTTTTTATTTTCCTTTCTATCTTCTAATTACATTGCTATAAAGTATTTTATCATCGTAATTAAATCTTTTGTTATTTTCTAATATTTTTATTTTTGCATTGTATAATTCTAGTAGAAACACTTCTTTTTTTGTCAATATCTCTTTTGCTAATAATCTAGCAATTTCCCTTTTTTCTTTCATTTCTATTTTTCCTCAATCATACTGCTATCCAGTTCTATTTCATTCCCGTTATCATCAATAACGTTATGTCCTACAAATTCCAAAAAATACCACTCTTGCCCCTCGTGTTTGCAAGTTAAGCACTCCCAAGGAAAATAACACATTTCCCCCTCAAATCTAACTGCTCCATATTCTAAATTATTTTCTCCACAAAAAGGGCAATATCCTTTGTTATTACTTTTTATTTTCATTATTTTAAATCCTCCTATATTTCTTTAATTAATTCAATTGCTAAATTTTCATATTGTTTTAATTCTCTTATATTATTTTTGTTATCTGCATAATACTTAATGAAGTTATTAACATCACTTTTTTTAGTAAATATCCATCTTTTTTCAATATTGAATAAATGTACTTTATAAGTCTTGTTTAGTTCTTCTAATTCTTTCTTAACTTTCAAATCAGTAGCATTTTCTAATATGATATAATCTGATGTGTTAGAAAAGTATCCACCTTTTGCACTTCTTTTTAGATAGTCTCTTCTTAATATAGTTAAATTTTTAATCATTTTAATACAACTCCTCACTATAATTAATAACTTTTCTATCAATTAATTTTTGAATATATGCTCTTTTGTTTGTTGTGTTATTCAATTTGTAGTCTATAAAACAACTTTCTTCTTCGTCTTTGATATATGTATAGTCATTAATAAACATATATAAATATTTGCTTGTAGTTGTTGAATAATCCCAATCTCTGCCTAATGTTAACAAACAATTTTTTCTGTCATATATTGCTATTGTGCTATTATAACTTTGAAATGTTATTTTGTCATCATCTTCAATAACAAATTGATTTTTTACATAAAATTGTTCTACTTTACTCATTTTCTTCACCTCTTAATATTTTATTTATACAAGTCATTAAACTTCCTTTTTTTATAACTGTTTTTCCATTAATATTTAATCTATAACAATAACTTAAACCACTACATAATTCTAATATGATTTTATTATCATTATAAATACATTTATAACTACCGTATCTTTCATCAATAACTTTAATTCCCTTTTCTTCTAAAATATTTTTCATTTTCTTTTACCTCTTCTTTCTATAATGAATTGCTAGTTTTTAAAAGATACTAGCAAACTTATATTTATTTAATGACTTTCCAAGTATTTCAAGAACTTTTTATATTCTATCAAATTTTTGTAAACACTAGGTTTTTTGTTTAATATTTTACAAAATGTTAAGTAGTCATCAAATGTAAATTTAAATGATATTTTTGTATTCATTTTTGAAACTCCTTTCTAGTCAACATCTTTGCTTGACTAACTAAATGATATCATCATATTTATTATATGTCAAGCAAATAATAACAATTTCTTTAAAAAATTTACTACTTTTAACATAATTCCTTATTTTATAAGGCATTACAACAATATTTTTTTATAAAATTCTTTTATTACTGATATTTTAATAAAAAACACTAATATTATATGTATAAAATACTAATATCCATTTTAAAGTCATTTTAAAGCCCATAGACGCATGTTTTTAAATATAATGATAATTTATACTAGATATATAGTAAACATTCGTTAAAATTAAAATAAATATAGTTAGAATTGATATTATACTAATTATTTAACTAATGTATATTAAAATACACTATAAATATATTAAAATACTATCTATTTACTACTATACTTCATATATTCACTAATTTAAACTACTCTAATATAATAACTATCTAATTATATACTTTATATACTATACTATCTATTTATTTACTTTATTATTATATTATCTTTCTTAATACTTTCTTTTTATAGTACTTATATAATAATAATATCTTACTTATTACTATTCTTATTAATTACTTTTTCTTTCTTTAATACATAGTATAGTATATATATCTATTTAATAACTATTATAATATATATACTACTCTTTTTTATTTACTATCTAATATAATAACTACTCTAATATAGTAATATATATTAATAATACTACTCTACTTGTAGTATATACTATATTACTTATATACTACTAAACTACATATATACTACTAATATCCGTATATATACTAATATTTACTAATACTATATATACTAATATATATTATACTAACTAGTATATTAAGTAAAATAGAATAGATATATATATAAATAGTATTTATTGAACATTTGTACGATAAACTACAAATGTAGAGATAAACAACACTGCGTTGGATAAAGTACACAAATGCTTATATTGTCTAGGTTCATAAATATAGTTTTACACACCTTAACACCTACCCCAACCCCTTATATGAAACACAAAAACCCTCTACTAAGCCCCACATAAACCTCTAGCAAAAAAATACTTGACAAACCCCTAGAACCATGATATAATAAAACCATAGATGAGGGAACAGGCGTAAGATACAAAAAAATAATAAACACACGAATACAGCAAAAGAGAATTAAGAAAGTAAATGGTTATATTTTTAACAATAAGCAGACATCTATAGGATGCTGATAAAAATGTCATCAAAAAAGGTTTTATATTATTTTCGATATTAACAGAAAAGAAATAAAACGTGTGTTGTGTATCTTACACTAGGAAGCCTTGTAAAAGAGACTTCCTTTCCCATTTTTAAAGAAAGGAAAGATAAGATATGAATAAACTAGAAAAGATAATGAACACAAAAAAGACAGAGAATGGTGATATATCGTATAAAACAACAGGAAATAACCTAACAGACCTATTTTTTATGACATCATACTTTGAAAAACACCTAGACGAAGTAAAAATAGGAAGTAGTAAGAAAGAAAAACTATTCAGTATGTTTGTAAGAGACCCTAGATATGGCTTAGGAAGAAGAGATTTAGGGAGAAAATTAATGGGATTATCAGAAGTAAGCCCTAAAAACATAGTAATAGCAGGGAGATATGATGATTTATGGCATATACCTACAGATGATAATTTAAGATTTTTATATATGGCAATGATGGATGGTTCAAACTTAGCGAAGAAATGGTTACCAAGATTATCTAGTAAAAACAAAAAGATTGCTAAAGCATTATGTGGAGAATGGGATATTAGTGAGAAAGAATACCGTAAATTAATTAAAAATATAGATACTACAGAATATAAACTAAGTTATGCAGAAAAAAAAGAGGGAACGCCATTAAATGAAGTGTTTAATAAAGATGAATATACACATCCTTTAGTAGATACAATAGATTTTGAACAAGTACCAAGTCTAGCGATGACTAAATACCTTAATTGTTTTAGTAAGAGAGAAGATATTAAACCTAGATTTGATGAATATATGCAAAAAGTAAAAGAAGATAAGGCCAAAATTAATGTATCAACAGCCAATGTTCATGATGCTTTTAAAATAGTTTCTAAGAATGATAATGAAAATGCTGATATATTAAGCAAAAAAATAGTAGAGAATGCTACAATAGGTGTAGAAATGGACGCTATTGTTATATTAGATACTAGTGGTAGTATGTATAATGGTGGTTGGTATTATGGAAAGCCTGATTGGAGCAATACAAATGATATTGGGGTGAAAGCAATGTCTGTAGCACATGCTATTGCCACACATAGTACATATGCACCAAATCAAGTAATTTGCTTTAGTTCTAACCCTTATTTAATGACAATAAAAGGTGAAACACTAAAAGAACAATACAACTCATTATATACAGGAGATTGTTCTAATACAGATTTTGGAAAAGTAATGAAAATTTTAAAGGGATTAAAAAAATTTCCTGAATATTTGATAGTTTTAACCGATATGGAGTTTGATTATGGTTCTAATCAATCTAAAAAAGAGACTATGGAATTATTTAAAAAAGCAGAAGCAGATACAAAGATTGTTTGGTGGAACTTCAATGATAGAGCAAAAACTGTACCTGAATTTGATGAATACGGAAATATTTATTTAAGTGGATATAATCTACAAATATTGAAATTATTAGAAAATAACTTTGATATGACTACATATATTGATAAAATATTAGAAAAATATGCAAAAGATATTGACTTTAATGATTAAATATGCTATAATCTAATAGAAGTTACAAAATTATACATTATTATAAATACTCATTCAGCAAAAAAAGTTCCAAGTTAAGGATGTATACGTTGGTTCAAATCCAGCATAGCCAAGTCAAGTGGTTAAGACGCATAAAAGAGAGTATTGTTTGATATTATTAATGCAGTATAAAGGGGCATTCAGCATAACTTAGGCTTAGTCTTCGACTATGCTACTATTACATTTTTTGGCGATTAAGATTGTAATTTACTTTAGCCCCTTGTAAAACGAAAGTTAATAGCAAAACCTTGCTATTTTCTTTTTTTTATGATATAATGTGTATAAGGTAGGTGATATAATGACGTTTGAAATGAATAACGAATTGTGGCAAATATTAGAAATATCTAATGCAGAGATGAATATAATGTTTGGGAGTGATTTAGTAGACACTTTCACTCACGGCATAACAAGATATACGGAAAATATTATATATTTGAATAAAGATACACCTCAAAAGAAGAAAACTCTATATCACGAGTTAACGCACTGCTTTCTACATGAATACGGTCATAATCAGCATGGCAAAGCATTTGACAACGAAGACGTTTGTGAGATAAGTGCTTGTTCACATGATATTATACATAGAATTGTAGAAGATTATTTTAAGGGAGATAAAGAAAATGCCAATAAATAAAGTCAAAGGTGGCTATCGCTACGGAAAAACAGGAAAAATATACAGGAAAAGAGCCGATGCAGTAAAACAAATGCGAGCAATCAAAGCAAATCAAAAGAAAAAATAATAAAACTTGACAAATAATATATATTGTGATATAATATAGTTGGTTGTGGAAAAGAACAAAAAGTCCATAAACCTCCTTTCTATAATGGGAAATACATAAACCACTCTTTATGTATTTCTTTTTTTTATATCTTGACAACAAAAATAATATATGTTATAATCTAATTGTAGCAACGAATATGTATGACCGTAATTGACCGTAATAAAATAGAGTGGATGGGAATATTCACCCTATTTTTATTTTATATGGAGAGAATATGAAACTAATAACTAATGAAATGATTAAAAATTTTAAAATAATGAAATTAGGATATGACTTCATGGCATACAAAGTATGTAGGAAAGAAAGTTTGTCTTTTCATCATCTTATAGTACCAAAATGCGAATGTAAGAAAAATGGATTAGGTGATGGATATTTATATTGGAATGGTGCTATATTAAAACAAAATACAAGCCATGATTATCTTCATTTAATAAAAAGAATAGATGATTATACGTTTAGGATGATAACGTCAGAAATGATAGATATGAATATAAAAGGGCATTTAGATATAGAAAATTTAAAAAATATAAGACTACTGCTACTAAAATTTGAGAAAGAACATAAGGACGATAGAAGCAAAAAAGGTATATTATTAATAAAAAGAGAATATATAAAGGAGAGAATAGATTTATGATAAATTTTATGGAAGATATGATGTTTATTAATTATGATGAACTATATTTAAAAATAGACTATGTAAAAAGCAAATTCAATGGGCTCCAAAGAGAACAACAAGAGATATATAAATGGTATTTTTTTAGTCATTTATCAATATTGAAAGATTTTAAAGATAATCCTATAAAGTCGAATACATGGGAATATATATGTACTAGCAAAGTATCTAGGGAAGAATTAGACAGGTCATACCGCAAATTAATTGAATTTAGAGAAGATTTAAAGGGTAGAGAAGATAAAAGGACTAGATGGAAAACATTGCATAAAAATTAACGAAAAAATTTGACTTATTCCGTTTTATATGGTATCCTAATTGTGAAAAAAGGAAAAGGGGTGCATCGGTATATGGAGTTTAATTTAGCAACGGTATTAAGTATATTATCTATGGTATTTGTTATACTAAACTTTTCAATAGGCAGAAAAGATAAAAGCAGTAAAGATAGTGGAGACGCTAACTATAAAATGGGTGCTTTAGATACTCAAATTAAAGAAATACTTAAAAAACTTGATAAAATAGACAATAAATTAGATGGATATGATAAAGAAATAGATGAAAGGATACAAGAAGCATTAGAACATCACGTTCGAGAATATCATCAACAGGTGGATAAAAATGGGGATAAAAGATGATTTTATAGAAATAAAGAAAGAAGTGGAGCAAATGCAAGAACAATCATTCGCTATGGAACTTTTAAAAGACCAAAAAAAACAAAATAAAAGAATGTTTACAATTATATTAGTCATTTTAACAATGTGGTTTATAACTATTGGTTATCTTGTCTACGTTCTAAATGACATTGGAACTATCACCGAAGAGAACACACAAGAAATTACTGATTTTGATACTATAAATGGTAATGTTGTAAACAGAGGTGATATTAATGGGGAAGATAAAACAGACAACTAAAATAACAAAAAAATATAGGAAATCAAAGACATATAAAGATAGCAACGGTAAAATTCACTGCAAAGAATGTGGTGCTTATATTTCTGGCAGAGGAAAGAAAAAATGATTAAGTTTGATTTTACAAAAGCAGAAGTCGAACAAATAAAATCGAAAATATACCTTAATGAATTTCAAGAAAGGATACTTGAATATAGAATAAAAGAATACAGTATTACTAAAATGAGTATTTTAGAAAATTGTAGTGAAAGCACCATAAATAGAGAAATTAAAAAGATTAAGAATAAAATAAAGAAGATAATTTAAGTTATCTTTTTTTTGATATTTTTTCGACAATAATTAGACAATTTTAATTATATAAAAAGTGATAAGATTATATCAGAAAGGAGAAAATAGTTTAAAGTAATTCTTAAAACGATTATGGTTGCTAATTTTCTTCTTTTTCTATGAAAGGAAATGATATTTATGTTTAATCCTTATAACAACTACAATAATTTTAACAATCCAATTGACCGAATTGATAATCAAATGAAAGAACTTGAAAACTTAAAAAGGAATTATCAGAACTCACAAACACAACCTATACAGAATATTATAAACACAAATGGCTCTCAGGTCGATTTTGAGGCACGAATTTTGAATGAAAACGAGAAACCTGATGAAATACTAATACAAAGAAAAACGGCTTTCATAGACCTAAAAAATGGTGTTTTATCAATTAAAGAGTTAAATGGGGAAATTAAGTCTTATAAAATAGAACTACCAAAGACGCCTGAACAACTAAAAATTGAAGAATTAGAAAAACAAAATAAAGAATTACTAAGTAAATTGGAAGAAAAAGAAAGGAAAGGTAAATAATGAACGCACTTAATTTAGTAAAACAATTAATGGCAAGTGGTAATCCTAATGCTATGATACAAAATCTAGCAAAGACTAACCCTAAAATAGCACAGGCTATGCCAGTAGTTGAAGAGATTATGAAACAGGGTGGAAGTAAAAAAGAACAACTTGCTAAGGCTTGTCAAAAAGTGGGAGTAAATCAAGAACAAGTCGAAAAGGAATTAAAAAATATTGGTATTAACATTTAATGTTGATATAAAAAATAAGAAAGGAGAATGAATATGAACGGAAACAACACTGATTTTGGATTTGGTGGAATTTGGGGAGTAATAATGTTACTTATTGTTGCTGGTCTATTTGGTAATGGTTTCGGTTTTGGTGGTGGAAATGCTACTGGAATTAGTGAAGAATTTTTAGATAATAGACTAATGGCTAGAGATACATTTAATGTAAATACTAACTTATTAGACACTAAATATGCTTTAGGAACTGAAATTCTAAACAACAGATACCAAACACAACTAGGAGATTGTGGGCTATCTAAAGAAATAATGCAAAATAGATATGATAATTCACTTCAAACTCAAACTTTATCTGCTCAGATGAATGAATGTTGCTGTGCAACAAAGGAATTAATAATCCAAGAAAATCAAAAAACAAGAGATTTAATTCAAAATAACTACATTGAGGGATTAAGAACTGCATTATCAGACGCAAAAGCAGAAATAAGCAATCGTGACCAAACAAGTGCTATTTTAAATACAATGGGACGTTGGCATGGTTATCCAAGTTGTGGATGTGGAATAGGTTGCACAACTTATTCACAAAATTTAATCTAGCATTTGACAATGCCTATTACCATTTTTCTGACATCAGGAAAGTGATGAAGATAAGGACATAAATGCCCTTAGCAAAGATAGGCTTAAAAACCTATCTTTTTAATTAAAATGAGCAATTTTAGGAAAAATTTTCTCTTAAAATGGTTAAAAATGCACAATGATTGTGCAAAATAGGATATAAAAATAATAAAATGCACAGTATTTTAAAAATATTGTGCAAAATTATAGAAAGGAGAATATAAAATGAATGGATGTATAAATTGTTATAAAAAATCGACATTAACTGCTACTGGTTTTAGTGCTACAATTCCAGCAAATGGAACATTGACTTTCGGTACTACTACTAAAATTACTGGTAATGCTATTGAAATGGGAGAAAATAACACTACCATTAATTTAAAAAGAGCAGGTCTTTACTTAATAAGTGTAAGTGCAACTGCCACAGGTAGTGCAGATAACGAGTTTGTTTCAATGCAATTAAATAGAAACAATATTGCTATTACTGATGGTTTTGCTTCGTTTAAACCAGCAACTGCTGAAAACAATGCAGAAAGTATGAGTTTTACTACTATTGTTGAAGTAGATAATACCAACAGTACGAATGGCAAACCATTTATTCCTATTAGTATAACTAACACAGGACAACAAGCAGACTACACTTTTAGTAGAATAACAGTTGTTAAGATTGCATAATGAATAATCAATTTAATCAACAAAGTGGTTTATTTAATGATGGTTTTCTAGATATGATGGCTGTAATTGGGTTTGCAATTAGTATTTATAATTTAATATTAAATGAACAACAATTATCAAATGAAGAAGTGGCTAGGGAAGTACAAATTAATCGTGGCAAATTAGATGAGCAAAATGACAAATATTTAGAAACCATTATTGAACAAAATAAAACAATAATTAAATTGTTGAAAGGAGAGAAAGAATGAAAGTAAAAGAGATGCTAGTTAAAATTATAGATAGAGGCGACATTCAAGATATGTATAAATTAAATGATATGCTAGATGAATTAATATGTGATTTAAAAGAGCAAAAGCCAAAATTATACAAAGAATACAAAAAAGAACTATATGAATTGGCGTATGGCAATGTTATATTAGAAGATAAAGCAATAGAAATAGTAGAACATATGAAACCATATGGAGAACATTACTCTATGGACGAAGCAAAGATGATGAAAGAAAATTATTCTATAAGACATAATGTAAGTGATATTTATTTAGTCGCTAATTCGTTATATAATGATTACCATGAGATATTAGACGATAATGATGAAATGTATGCAAAAATGACGAAATTATGGTTGAATGACGCAGATAGCGTTGAAGACAAGATATATCAATATTTTTGCAATATACCAAAAGAAGACTAAACTCTTCTTTTACATGGTGCATTGGCGAAGTAGATAACGCATCGCACTGCAAATGCGACATACATCTGGGCGGAACAGATATGCACCTCCATAAAAAAATAACTAGATTAATCATCTAGTTTTTTAATTTCTATTTCACAACGTGGATTTTCTTTATCGTAATATACTCTAGAACCATCATGGGATGCTACTATAGAATAATTGTCATCACTTAATATTTTGTAATGAACTAACATATCCGTAGTTGCTTCTAATAAATTATTTAAATCGCATTTTCTTCTTGTTGGCATATAGTACACACATTTTAAATTAATGGGATAATTTATCGGCTCAACTACATCAGGCAAATATTTACCACAATCTTTTTCATAATCTTTATATAATTTGCTAGGTATAATCATTGGTCTACCATGAACTACTACTATTCTTTGCGAATTTTTTTTAGTTCTTGGAGCAATTGGTATCATTATTTCCATTAGCCATCACCTTATATTCTCTTATTTTCTTTTTGATTTCTACTATTTTATCTTCTACTTCGCTTAATTGTTTGAAATATTTATCTTTTATATCGTTATTTTTAGTTATATCTAACATACGAAACAAAAATCTTTTTTTAAATTCTAAATTACTTAATTCTTCCATAAATTTATTGTTCATATTTTACCTACCTTATGATTACATAATACCATGAAATTGTCTAAAAGACAAAATTATGGTATATTTTCAACGATAGGAGATGTTAAAATGGGCAGAAAAAGAAAAGAAATAGCAGAAGAGGCATTTGAAGTGTTGGATGAGAGAGAAAGAATTAGCACACTAGAAAAATTTTATGCTGATGCAACACTTGATAATCTTCCTGAATTAGTAGAAAATAAAAAAGAAGAAATGGTACTTAAATTGGACGATTTTCAACGCAATTATGTAAGATATAAAGTAGATAGAAGTGGTAACAAAACGAAAGTTGTTAATCCATATTTAATTTCAACTTATTTTTTCAAGACTGTTAATCCTGTGCATACTAAAGTTCCATTGTATACACCAGAAAAATTATCAATAGTGTGGGATTTATATATGTATCTAATAGAACAAGTTAATATGTGGATAGCACCATTTAACCCCACATTATCACATTTTTGTAAATTTGCAGGCATAACACTTACTACGTTTAATTCTTATAAAACAAACGGTGATGATGACATGCTTACATTATGTAATAAAATATGCGATGAAACAATGAATAGCAATTTTGAATTGGCTCAAAATAAATTACTAAACGAAAAAACAACAATGTCAAGGTTAAAGGTAGAAAATCAAATAGTGGAGAAAGAACAACCAAGAGTAAATGTAAATATAACAGCAAAAGCAAACAATGTCGACTTAAACGAGATTAACAAAAGATTGGCCGAAATTCAAAAATTTAATAAAAAAACTAAGGAATTAGATGACAAGAAAACAAAAAAGGTGATTATTGATGAAAAACAATAAATACCTATATACTTTGAATGACATATTAACTACATTGGAAAATAATTTTAGATACAAATATGGTAAAAAAATACCATTTGAAGATGTTTCAACTTTAATGAAAGATGCTTATGATATATACCATGTATATACAAAAGATAACTTTTATCAGTGTGGTGAAAACATAATTAAAAGATACATCCCATTGTTAAATTTATTAATTGCAATAGACGATAGCATGGATAGGAAGTCAAAATATTTGGAAATGTTAAAAGAAAGTTATAGACTTTGTGCCAAAATGTCTTTCTTGCATTGGTTGATTTATTATGAGTGGGATATGCCAATAAAGGTATTTGAACCAAGAATTAAAATACTAGATGGGTACATCTATTATTTAAATTATATGTGTTGGAACAAAAAAGACCTAACATTAATAGTCAATTTGCCATCAGGCTGGGCTAAAACTTATACATATGCTCAATATTGTGCATTTAGAATAGGAACAAATCATGATGGAACATTCTTATCCATATGTTCAAATGATGATTTGGTAAAGCAAATGTCGAGAACCATTATGAATATAATTATGACAGAACAATATGGTAATGTGTTTGAAGACTTAGATTATAGGAAAGACCCCAAAGGTTTGTTTACAAAAGCAACTGACGGTGAATGGAAAATTAAAGGCAATACTAAGGCATGTAGTTATTTGGCAAAATCAAGAGACAGTAATGTTGTAGGTTTCCGTAGTTATTATTCCACTTTCTGCGATGACATGTATAAAAACCCTGATGAAAGTTTGGATATGAATTTGAATAGGAGATTGTTTATTGATTATGAAACCGTATGGACTGAAAGAACTGCAAAAGGTTATCCTAAGCAATTTGTACTGGCTGGTACTATATGGTCTCCATTCGATTTGATGACCCAAGTTATAGAGCAAGAAAAAGCAAAGCAAGAATTTGTTAAGCACCCTAATTTTGATTTTACAGAAGTAAGCAAAGATGGTAAAGTAGTAATAATTAAAGTACCAGCATTAGATGAAAATGGCTCTAGTAATTGCCCTGAAATAGCAACAACTACTGAACTACAAGACAAAAAGAGAAAATTGCCTACTTATTTATGGGAATGTAATTTTATGCAAAATCCTATACCACCAGAGGGGTTACCATTTGATTATGGTAATTTAAGGACTTATAGCATCAAACCTAAAAACGAATATGGATATTGCAAAGCCTATATAGATGCTAATAGAAAAAGTGGCAAAGACTTCTTTTCTATGCCGATATTTCAATATAATGGCGAATGTTGGGAATTAATAGATGCTTTGTTTACTAAAACAGCCACAACCGAATTATATGATGATATAGTGGATAAAATAGAACAAAACCATATAATCGAACTAGTAATAGAGGCTAATGTTCAAGACGGATTATCTAATGAAATAGAAAAAATGCTAAAAAACAGAGGAATAACTTGGTGCATAATAGAAGAGAAATGGAATAAGATGCCCAAAGACCAAAGAATATTATTGGCACAAGGGAATATGACTAAAAACATTATATATCCTGCGAAAGGATTATATGGTATCAATACAGATTTGGGAAGATTAATGGAAAATACCACAACATACACAACACAAGGTAGAAACCGTAATGATGATGGTGCTGATAGTATTGCAGGGTTCTGTCTAGAGATAGTTATGGAGAACACTGTATCTCAAAAAGCACAACCATTAATGGGCATACGTCAATTCATGTAAAATTTGTCTTATAATTTGTAATATGGTATAAATATAATCGTAAAAAAATATAAAGGGTGTGAAATATGAAAACGATGGGAAGAACGACTATCTATGCAAACTATACAGAAGAAGAAATACTTCAAAGCGATATAAAAAGACAAAAAGAAATCATATTAGATATTTTAGTAAATAGTGAAACAATTCACACCAATAATTACAATGAAACTATATACTTAAGAAATTATTTATATGGAGACCAAGACATCAAAAATAAGAAAAAGAAAACAAGAACAGACATTAACAATAAAAGTGTTGAAAACTGGGCGTTTGCTTTTTGTGATTGGAAAAAAACATTTTTGTTAGGTAAACCTATACAATATGCTCCAATTAATGACGTAAACAATGATGAAATAACAAAATTAAATAATTATAACGTATATGAAGATAAAGATTGGTTGGACCAAGAAATATATGAAGATATTTTTACTTGTGGTCGTGGTTTTAGATATACATATGGTAGCCCTATGAACGAAGATGACGAAGCACCATTTGAATTAATAAACTGTGATGCTGAAAATACGGAAGTTGTTTATTCTAGTTCAATATCACATGAACAATTACTATCATATATAAAAACAAGCAAAAAATACATAGATACACAATTGGATATTCAAACAGGAAACCCTAAATACGAAGAAAGATATTATGATGAATACACCATATATACTAGAAAAAACAAATTTGTGGTAAACAATAAAAATGGTGAATGGCAATTTATAGATGATAAGCAAGAACCAATAATCTTAAATTTGCACATAATTACCGAATATTACATGAATAGAGAAAGAATGGGCTTTTTAGAGTTGGTAAAAGACATATTCGATGATATAAATTATGTCGAAAATCTTGACTTAGATGATATAGAACAATTTGTAAATTCAATCATGGTATTTACAAATGCACAAGTTGACAAAGAAGCAATGGACGCTATAAAAGAATATGGTGCTGTATCTATAAAATCAACAGAGCAAAAGCAAGCAAAAGTAGAAGTATTGCAATCTAGGTTGAAATCATTAGATACGCAGATTTTCTATTTGAGAAAATTAAATGCAGTTCATAGTATATTGAGCGTTCCACAAGCAAGTAATAATGGCGAAATAAGTAATGCTGAAACCGGCAAGGCTACTCTTACTGGGCAAGGGTTTACAAGTGCTAGTGTGCGAGTAGAGGGAGAAGAAAAAGCATTTAAAAAATGCGATAGAAATTCTTTAAAAGTAATATTAAAGATTTGCAAAAATACAGCACAAAGCGGTATCAAAACTTTGAAAGTAAGTGATATAGAAAGCAAATTTAGTCGTGATTTGAGCGATAATTTGTTGGTAAAATCACAGGCACTTCAAACTTTGGCTAATGCTAAGATACCACCAGAGGTTAGAAACCAAGTTGTTGGATTATTTTCAGACCCAGTCTCTGTTACAAAACTTCAAGAAATATATGAGAAACAACTTGAAGAAAAAGCACAAATACAAAAACAATTACAAGACGCTAAAAGTATTCAAAACGTGCAAGAACAAAATAATAAAATACAAGATACAACAGAAAAACAAAATCAAGGGAAATAATTCCCTTATAACGCTGAATTAGCACAAAGGTAGTGCAATTCCCCTGTAAGGAAAAGGTTGGAAGTTCAAGTCTTTCATTCAGCACCATATAGGTTTAGTTCAATGGTAGAATAGAGGTCTCCAAAACCTTAGATAGTGGTTCAAATCCATTAACCTATGCCATATTGCACCTTAGCCAAGTGGTAAGGCAAGAGGCTTTGAACCTTTTATCCTACGTTCGAACCGTAGAGGTGCAACCATATAATACAGGAATAACTCAATTGGTTAGAGTTCACGGCTTATATCCGTGCGGTTGTGGGTTCAAGTCCTACTTCCTGTACCATTAAGGCTTTATCATTTGTGCATAACAAATGTAGCATATACATATTCTCTATGGTTTGTTAGTTTTCCGTTAAAAACTTGCGATAAGGAGATGATAGTATGTCAAGAGAAGATGCTAAGAAAATATTAGGTGAAAATGCCACCGAAGACCAAATCACTAATTTATTGAATACTTTACATGCTAACGAACAAGCATTAAAAGACCAAATTGCTACAAAGGATAAGCAATTGCAACAATATAGTGATTATGACCAAATCAAAAGTCAATTAGACGAAATAAACAAATCAAAGATGACCGAACAAGAAAAATTGGAAGAAGCAAGGAAAGAAATAGAAAAAAATCTTAAAGAAAGTAGAATTACTAAAAATAAGGCTAAAGTTATGACTGTTCTTGCAGGGTTAAATCTTGATGATGAAATCGTTGATAGTTTGGTTGGCGAAGACGAAAATGTTTCTTTAGATAAGGCAAACAAATTAAAAGCAAGATTGGATAATTTAAGGGAAGAAACTATAAAGAAAACGACCCAAGAATTAACTCAAAAAGACTTAAAACCTGATATGAACGAAGCAGATGATGGCAATAAGTCAATGACGAAAGAAAAATTTGAAAAGTTGTCATACACAGAACAAAAAGCATTTAAAGATGCAAACTTAGACACATACCATAGTTGGTATAATAAAAAATAAAAAAGGAGAGAGAAATAATGAGTAAATACATAGACAATAGCACACAATATTCATTAAGATTTCATTATGACGAAGAATTATTTAATAACCGTTGGGCAAGTGAATTAGACCCTACATCATTAGTGTTATTAAATAGTGGTGTTATGGTTGAAAGCCCTGAAATCGCAAGTATGATAGCAGGTGGAAGCAATTACTTCACAATTCCATTCTATAAAGACATAGAGGGCGATGAAGTAAATTATGATGGAAAAACTGATATTCCAGCAGATGACAATGAAGACGGAGCACAAAGTGGCGTAGTATATGGTCGTGCTAAAGGATGGAAAGCACAAATATTTGTTAATGATTTTACAGGTGCTGACCCAATGGGTAATATTTTAGCAAGAATTAACAAATGGAAAGGTAAAAAAGTACAATCAAGAGTTATTGGTATATTAAATGCTATTCTTGGTATTGAAGCAGACGGAGAATTTGCTGATTGGAATAACCATAAGATGGATATTTCTGCAACAAGTGGAACACCTGCCGAAGCAAACAAAATAGGATTAACAACTTTAAGAGATGTTTGTGTTCAAGCATTAGGAGATAATGCTGACAAGTTTGATTTTGCTATAATGCACTCTAAAGTAGCAAATGATTTATCAAAATTCAATGTATTAGAGTATTTTAAATATAACGATGCAAGAGGACAAGAACTTGATGTAAAAGTAGGAAGAAACGGTAATTTAATAGTATTAATTTGCGATGAAGTACCAGTAGAAGTAAGTGTACAAACAGCAGGTGTTTATACAATTAAAATTGATACTGCTGGTGTTGCTGGAGATACAATTAAAGTATTTAATGAAACATATTCATTCGTAGCAAGTGGAGCAACAGGAAACCAAATTAATATAGGAAGTTCTAAAAATGACCAAGCAAATTCATTAAAGGCTTTACTTTCTGCAAAAACTGGTCCAGAAGTTGACTATACATTCACAGTAGCAACAGATACTATAACTGCTACATTAAAGAACAGTGTAACCAAGAAAGCAGTAGTTCCAAGTGTATCAACAACAGGAACTGTAGGTGCTACATTAAAGACAACTACACAACCAGTATATGGCAATAAGTACACTACTTATATTTTAGGTAGAGGAACATTATTAAGAGCACCAGCACCAGTTGAAAAACCAAGTGATGTTGATTATAAGCCTGCTGAAAAAGGTGGAACTGAATATTTATATACAAGATATAGAGAGGCAATTCACCCTAACGGATTTACATTCTCAATGGCAAATTTACCTATATCACCAGCAGATAGTGATTTAGAAAATACTGCTAACTGGAAGATTGTAATGAACCCTAAAAACATTGCTATTGCAAGATTAATTTGCAACTAGTATTTAAAAGGAGAGAAACTTATGGATAGTGAAAAGAAACAACTAGAATTATTAAAAGATAGAATATCTTATAAAGAAAATATTTTTGGGGATAACAGAACATATGAAAAAGCATTAACTAAATTACTAGAAGATGCAAAATACATAGCACTATCCTTAAGATACCCTTATGAAGATTTTTCTGCTTATGAATTACCTAAAAAATATTTTAACTGGCAATTAAGGTGTTGCGAAGAATTATATAAATTAATAGGTTCTGCAAATATAAAATCTTATTCAGAAAACGGTTTAAGTTGGACTAGAGATAGTTCTAACTTATCCTATTCATTAACAAATGAAATTGAAAGCAGAGTAGGATATGTAGGAAGTGAAACAAATGATAAATAATGATTTCTTTCAAATATCAACAGATACTACAAGTAATGCTAGAAAAGACATATATATAGCAAGAAAAAAAAGACCTGCTAAATTGGACGAATATAACAATGAAATAGTTGAATATGAAAAGCCATTCTTTTTTGGGAATATGAATTATCAACCATTGACTTGGAAAACATTACAATCTTATATGAGTGTATATGGTGAGACACAAAGCAATGTAGTTCAGTTATTAGTCGATATATCTGATGCTGATAGAATATCACCGTTTGATTTGGCATATTTATATGGTACTACACCCGATGGCGAAACTGTAGATGGAGATAATGCTAATTATCTTGTTAAAGCCTGTAGGCCACAAAATACAAAAATAATGGTAATTTTAGAAGAAATAATTAAAAATAAGGAGTGATAAAATGGATAAAGTTAAAGTTATAAACATAAAAACTGGAGCAATTAAAGAAGTTAAAAAGTCTTTGGCTAGTGATTACATTGGAACTCAAGAATGGGAACTATATAAAGTCAAAGAAGTTAAAAAAACTATGACTGTCGATAAATATAATGATTAATGTAAAAGTTGATGTAAAAGGGTTGAAAGAACTCGAAAACACAATAAAAAAAATAGATAGTTTAATTCAATTACAGAAAAACGTGAATATGCAAAAATGGTTTCAAGAAAAATGCTTAGAAACTGTAAATGAAGTTGCTAAAAGAAAAGTAACATTTACTGGCGAAACAGTAGATAGATACTTAGCCAACAACAAACTAGAGAAATTAGAAAATGGATTTGTAATATATAACGATACTTATGTAGAAAGCAATTCAAAAGAGTTTGGTGGTAAATTTAGCATAGCGTTGGCATTTGAATATGGAACAGGACTTGTTGGTGCAGAAAGAGCAAAAGATGGAGCATGGCGATACAATATAAATAATTACGATAAAGGTTGGTTATATTTTAAAAATAACAAAATTCACTTCACAAGAGGATACGAGGGGTTTGAAGTTTATAGGTTCGCTAAAATTGAAATAGAAAAGAATATGAATAAATGGATAAATGATTATTTAAAAAATAACAAAGAGGTGTGATATGTTGACCGATAAATATGAAGAAATTATTGCTGATTTTAAGCAATATGTAGAAAGTAATTCAAAATACGGTGCTAAAGTTGTTAAATACAATTCAAACACCTCTGCCTATTTTCCAACGACAACTTGCCCACCACCAAAGGAAACTGATACAGATAATTGCACAATTGATAAAATTGAATATTATAATGCTATTTATTTCACAATAAATCATTATGCTAAAGATAAAACAATAGGAAATAAAAAAATTGCATCTCAAGTAATTATAAATGAATTAATTAAATTAACAAAACAATATTTTGGGGGGAAAATGAATATGAAAATGACCCTTAATGAGCCTACCCCAAGCCTTGATACAAACATATTGCGACAAACAATGCAGTTTCAAGGATATATAGGAAATGCAAGGGCAAATATAATAAGGAGATGAAATAATGATTAATAGCATAGAAGACAGAGCATTATCAGAACATCGTGGAAGTGCCTTATTAATGAAAAAGGCAAACGGAAAATATTCTATCTTATTACCAGTAGAAAGTACAGGAGAAAATGGTTCTGCACCAGAAAACTTACAAAAAACTGCTATAGGTAATAGGCAACACACTTACGTTGAGGGTAGAACAGACAATCCACAAAAATCTATTCCATTCTACACTCATAGAGATAACATAAGAGTATTAGATGGTGTAAAAGGTGAAGCACATGACTTCATAAGATTACTACCTGATTTTACTGGTGTTAAATATAGTGGAACAATCAATTACAAATGGAATAACACTGATGTTGGTTCTCTAGAACAAGGTGAAATTACAATCACACCAACAACTAGTGATGAATATGTAGATAATTGCTATGATTTAATAGAAGATACAGTAGTATTTACTAATGATATTCCTGACGTAGTAACTGTAGTAGGAACAGGAACAAAGGAAATAGCATTAACTACTGACCCATCTGATGCAACAATTACGGCAAAGAGTGAAACAGAGGCAAATGCTACTGCAAGTTATTCTACTGGAAAATTAACTATAACTGGTGTAAAGGCTGGAACTGCTATTGTAGAACTTAGTGCTACAAAAACAGGAATGGCTACATTTAAGAGAACAATCTTAGTTATAGTTAAAAGTGCAACAGAATAATAGTATTTAAACACAAATAAATTGATTTTAAGACACGTTTTGCTCTTCCAGTATAAACTATCAAGAAATTGTGAAATGTGTCTTAGAATTGAAATAAATATAGAATAAAAGGAAAACAGGAGAAGATACTTATGGAAAAATTAGAAACAATTAAATTAAATGATACTGAATATACTTTGACATTAAATAGAGAAAGTTTTTTAAGAATAGATAGAATTTGCGATATACAAAAATCAATGGAGATAGTAAGAAGACCATTAATAGAGCATATAGACGAAATTGATGATGATTACAACCCATTGGAAGATGAAATAAATGATGAAACCATAGAAAAGGAAATAGAATTAAAAGACAAAGTAATGGCTAAACTAGTTACTAATAGTTTCTTTATATGGCTATATCCTAAACATCAATTAAAAATATCACAAGTTAAAGAAATTATACAACCTTATCTAAGCGATGAAAAGAAAGCAGAGTTTATAGGGTCTGAATTAACACGATTGTTAGATGAATGTGTAGCAATTCGTGATGAATACAACAAAGAACAAAAAAACTTGAAAGCCCTAGCCAACAAATAGAGAATAAGCAAGAAGATATACTTAAAAAGTATAATAATTCTTATTATGATTATTTTTATAATTATCTTCTTCCACAAGCATTAGAGTTCGGAATGAGTGCAAAAGAATTTTGGGAAGATGACCCACAACTATTTGTATCATACCGAACTTCTTTTATTAATAAAAAGAAAAGAGAAGCCGAAGAGATGGATTATAATTGTTGGTTACAGGGCTTATATATACACGATGGTAATAGCAAAGTAATGAAATCATTACAAATGATGATAGCAAGTATGTTTGGTGAAAAACAAAAAGAACCATTGAGTACCTATCCTAGTAGACCTTATAGTGAATTAGATAAAAATGATAAAAATAAAGAAACAAAACAACAACCAAGAGAACAAAAATATGATAATTTCCAAAATGGATTAAGATACTGGGGAAGAATTAAAAAGAAATACCTAGAAAATTTGGAAAAAGAAGAAAGTAGGTGATATTATGGCTATGGATAATCAAACATCGGTATCAATTAAATTTGCCAACAGTATAACCAATCAAAGCAAATTAGAACAATATAAGCAACAATTACTGGTTATAAATTCTGTGCTTAAAGGCATGGACAGTGGCACATTAAAATCAATTGAAAAAGGTGCAAAATATACAAAAAACATAGATGATGAAGTCGGTAATGTTGGGAAAAAAGTTAGTATGGCATTTAACTATGGCGTGGTAACAAAATTCGCCAATGGTCTTAAAAATGTATATACATCTTTAGTTAGACTAGCAAATGCAAGCAATGACTATCTAGAGGATATAAACTTATTCCAAGTCGCATTTCATAATAACTACACAGAAGCCGAAAGATTTGTTAACAAACTAAGTGAAATGTATGGTCTTGACGAAAGATGGTTAACAAGAACTGTAGGTATATTTAAACAACTGTCTAATGCAATGCGACTATCTAATGAAGAGGGTACTAAATTATCTACCTTGATGACACAAATGTCAATTGACATTTCATCTTTATATAACTTAGATATAAACAAGGCAAGTAGTGTATTGCAAAGCGCCTTAGCGGGTTTAATAATAGTTTGGCTCGCTTAAAACCTATCGAAATGCTGGAACACCCTAAAGATTTGACTACCTAAGTGTAAAAAAGTCAAATATGTAACAATGGGCAATCAGCAGAAAAGACTTGACTAAGTTGGTTTAATATGATATACTAATTCAAAATAGGAGTGATATCATGTTAAATGAACAATGGAAAAATATAATTAATTACGAACAATATTATGAAATAAGCAATTATGGAAGAGTGAGAAGAATAAAGTATGATAATGTGGCTAATGGAACGAAATATAAGTTACCATATTATATAAAGCCAAGAATAGATAAAGATGGCTATTTAAGATATACATTAAGTTTAAATGGCAAAAATAAATCATATTATGCTCATAGACTAGTCGCCATACACTTTATTCCTAATCCAAATAATTTACCTTGTGTTAATCATAAACACGGAAACAAAAACGATAACAGTGTTGAAGAACTTGAATGGTGCAGTATTAGAGATAATAATTTACACGCATTAAAAAGTGGTTTAAGAGTAATGAAAAATAATAAATTATCCAAACAAGTTGAACAATACGATTTAAAAGGAAATTTGTTGAATGTATACAAATCAGCAAATGACGCCAAGAGAATAACAGGTTATTCACAAGGGCATATTTCAGAATGTTGTAGAGGAGAAAAAACACAATATAAAGGATATTTATGGAAATATAAAGTCAAGTAATTCTCATCGACTATCGAAAACACATAGTAATATGTAAGTTAGTAGAGTACAACCAAGTGGTTGGAAGTGGTAGGATATAGAAATATATAAGATATAGTCAAATCTATATAGAAATATATAGCAGTTCATAAGAGAACGGGCATAGAGTAACGACCTATGTTGAATATGTAATCGCAAACTAAACCAATAAGAGGAGCGACAGGTGCCGATATAACAGTTGCAACATTGCAACAATCATTAAGCAGTTTAGGAATAGATAAATATGTAAACGACCTAAATTATGCAGAAAAAAGATTATTAATAATCATAAGTTTAACACAACAATTAAAAGAAACAACAAATGACTTTGGTAGAACAATCGAACAGCCAGCGAACCAAATGAGAATATTGAGCGAGCAGTGGGAAAGATTGTCAAGAGCAGTAGGTAATTTATTCATGCCTACATTAAAAGCAATATTACCATATTTAAATGGTATTGTAATGGCACTAACCGAAATTTTAAGTTTTGTTGGTACGTTATTAGGAATAAACATAGATGATTATGTTGCCGATGTATCAGGTGTAGCAGATAGCGTATTAGACTTAGAAGATGGATTAGATGGTGCTAATGAAAGTGCTAAAAAATTAAAACAAGGTCTAAGAGGCTTTGATAAATTAAATGTTATAACGACACCAAAAGATAGTGGTGTTTCATCAGGGGCAGGTGCTGGAATAAGTGCCGATATAATGGACGCCTTTAATAAAGCATTTGATGACTACAATAGACAATTAACTAATGTTCAAATGAAAGCAACAAAGATAAGAGATAGCATCTTAGAGTGGCTAGGTTTTACAAAAGAAATCGACCCTGTTACAGGAAAAGTAAGTTTTAAACTTAAAGACGGTTATTCAAATTTAAAATTAATATTGGGTGTAATTGGAGCAATTTCTGCATTTAAATTAGTTAAAACGATAACAAATTTAATAACAGGAAGTTCTAAATTAAGTAAAACTTTAGGGAAAAGTGGTTTATACAAAACTTTAAATTCTTTAATAGAGCCAATCAAAACATTGGGTGCAAAAGATGGGCTATCATATATATTCTTAAATGCAAAACCTTCATTAACAAAACTTTTACCAGTTGCCTTAAAAGTAACAAAAGTATTAGGTGGTATGTCGCTTGCTATAATAGGAAGCAAAGGCATTGCTAGTGCTATGAAAACATATACAACGCAACAAACAAAAAGCACAGAAAACAATAAAAAGTATGTAAAAAGTTTGCTAGAAACAGTAGGCGGAGCGACTTTGGTTGGTTCTGCATTTGGCCCACTTGGTGCTGGGATTGGTGCTGTGTCTGGAGTATTAATAGCAGGAATATCGGCTTGGAAAGGCTACAACGATGGAATAAAACAAATAGCAGAGGAAAATACTTTTGGAAACATAAGTATTTCAATGGAAGAATGGCTAAATGTATTAAATTCTATGTCTACTCCATTAGAAAATTATAGTGCCAAACTTGATGAATTAACACAAAAAAATAATGAATATTATACAACTTTTGAAACTAACGCTGAAAAATTAGACAAATTTGGATATTTGTTTGGTGCTTTAAGCACGAAGATAACAGAGGAAGATGCCCCACAAATATACGAAGCAATAAAAAATATGTCAGAAAGTTCTGTTCAAATAATAGATACAAATACGCAATACTGTGTTGACTATTGGCTAGAAAGATTTCAAAAAATGACTTCTTTAACAAAAGAAGAACAACAAAATGTTTTAGACACAATGACATCTTACGGTGAAAAACAAAAAAATGAAATTGCAACAGCACAAGATAATATCACCAAAACTTATGATAATGCAATTAAAACTAGAGGATATTTGACTGACGAAGAATATAATTATATTCAATCACAATTAACAAAAATTCGAGATTTAACGCAACAAGAAATGTCCAAAAATCAAAGTGAAATTGAATATTTTAAAATGATAAGTTCTGATAAAAATGTCAAATTAGATAAAGAAAGTTACGCCAAATTTGAGGACGCCTTAAAAAATTATCAAAAAGAAAGACAAGATATAATTGAGAAAAATTTTAACACAGATTTGCAAATGGCAGAAGATTATTATAGAAAAAAGGGTGCGAAAGATGACACTTATAATAAACTTGTTCAAGATGCGTACACTACTAGAAGAAAAGACGAGGAGCAATTAACCAAAGACATAAAAAGTTATCAAAATGATGTTTATAGTAATTTGCTTGAAACATATAAAAATATAAAAGATAAAACTGACGATGTTTCAAAGGAACAAAAGAAAATAATTGAAAAAATATTCAAAGGCATAAAGGTCGATGGCTCTGAAGTTTATGCACAATTTAAAGCAATAGGTGAAAAATCTGGTGACGAATTTACTAGAGGCTTCCAATCAAGAGCAAAAGCACAACAGACTTTAGCACAAATGGAGAGATTAGGTACTCATCGTAGGGCTAACGGTGGAGTATTTGCAAACAATAAATGGCATGATATAAAAATGTATTCTGATGGTCTTAACGCAGGATTACCACCAGTAGGTCAAATGTTTGTAGCAAGAGAAAAAGGGCCTGAATTAGTTGGTACATTAGGCGGACATACAGCAGTAATGAATAACAACCAAATCGTTGGTTCTGTATCTGATGGTGTTGCTAGAGCAGTAAGAAGCGTATTGGGTACTTCCCAACAACCAAGAGGGCAACAAATATTTAACATCTACTTAGATGAAGACCATAAATTAGGTTCATATACATTAGAACAACTACAAGATATGGCAATAAGCAATGGTGAAAAAATCACAATAGGATAGGAGATGAATTAATTATGTATTTTATAACAGGAGATACTGTATATAAAAGTGGAGAAAAATACTATTCTAAAAGTGGTGATACATATACATTAAAAGTGGCTGGAACAGATTACACAATAGGCGATACTATTCCAGCCAATAGTGTATATGAAAAATTACTATATAATAGAATGTATATTAGTACAACAGAAACAGGGCAAAAATATAGATTTCCGTATAAACCAAATGGTGTAAATGAAACATTGCCTGAACATGAAGCAGGACAAAATGATGTCGATTTAGATGCTTATACAAATACACAAGGTAAAACGATACGAAACAGGGTAAGACACGATGTAAAAACTAGAGACTTTACGGTTACTGAAATGAATGGTGAAGAAATGAAAAGGTTGATGGAATTAAGAGACCCTGAATGGTTTTGGGTAACATTCTTTGATGAGGCAGAATGGGATTTTGTAACAAAAAAAATGTATTGTTCAAGCCCTAAATATCATATATATTACGCTGATGAAGATAATCCATTATTAAACATGTATACAAATATATCGTTTGGCTTTGTAGAGGAGTAGTGATAATAACATGGCATATATACCAAGTAAATGTTCAATATCTGATTATGAACAAGTAGTTTACAATGGAGAAACAAAAAACAAATTATATATATCTTTCGGTGGTAATGAATTAATAGATGCCGACCATTATTGCGAAAAGTTAACCATTAAAAGTCGATTGTTAAAAAATGGTAATAATTATTTTAGTTTAGACAATTTTGTATCTAAAGAAGCAACATTAATATTGCATAAAATAGAAATTGGAAAAATAAAAGGCCCAGTAATAATAGAACTAGGCACATATATAGATAAAGTTCAAGACTATGTTTATATTCCTTTTGGTGTATTTAATATACAAGGAACACCAACAAATGATAAAGATAAAACTACAATTACATTAAGAGATAACTCTGTAAATTTTGATTTTGACTATAATGTAAAAAATGAAATAGATAGAAACGGTGGTAGTGCAACATTATATCAAATATTACAAGATATATGTAAACAAGCAAAAGTAAATTGTACCGTCTCATCAACGTTGACAGGTATAGATGATAAAACTGGACTATATGACAATTCTATTAAGGCTAGAACTTATGTATCATACATAGCAGAACATTGTGGAAAAATTGCAACAATAGATAGAAATGGATATTTAATATTTGTTGATTTAATAGGTGATGCAATTAATTTATCAGGCAATAATATATCAATAGATAATGCAATAGAACGACCAATAGAAACAATTCAAATTGATGGTAAAAGCACGCAAACAACAAGAAGTGGGGAGAATTTATTTAATAAAAATTCTACCGCCAAATCAAATGCAGCAACGAAAGAAGTTCTTGATACAGGTGTTCGTGCTAAATTAATCAATTCAGGGAATTATCGTTATTTTAGTATAGAATTAGGGAAAAGTGAATTTCTAGGGAAAACTATTACTTTAACTAGAACTATAACAAATAGTGCTTCAAATGTAGGTCAGATTGCTTTGTATTTCGGTAATGAAACAACACAATCAAAAAAGATTATATTTGCTAATAAAGAAAGTGGAACTTCAAATATCTATATACCTAATGTATTTCCAGAAGATTGCGATAGAGTTTGGATTTTGTTTTATGGTAATGTAGCAGGAACTGGTAATGTTGGAGATTATGTTGACTATACTAATTTAATGATTACTGTAGGGAATACATTAGAGAACTATGAAGATTATGGTGTAAGTCCTAGCCCTGATTATCCAAGTGAAATTGAATGTGTTAAAGGGAAGAATTTATACGGAAATATAACTTGGCAAGTCCAAACTTATGCTTATTTTCAGTTGCCTACTTTGAATGAAGATTATACTTTATCTTTAAAGTTAAAAGAGGGTAAACAAATACCTGCTGGACTTTATGTAATGTTTACCGAAAAAGGTATCTATGATACAACTCAAAAAAGAATACTTTTGATAGATAATGGTATTCAAAAATTTATTTATAAAAATAATACTTTTGATAATGTTAAATTGAATTATATATCTGTATACCCATCAGAATATAAAGACACTTTACAAGATTATTTTGATATTCAATTAGAAAAAGGCACAGTAGCGACTGATTATCTACCTTATAATACTATCCAAGTGAAAGATGTGGGAAAGAATTTATTTGATTGGACTGGAGTATCAAATACAAATATAGCAACTTTTGAAAACGGAGTTGCAACGTTAACTTGGACTACTGGCTTCGATTGTTTCTTGCTAAATAAAAGCAAACAAATATTATCAGGGTTAAATGCAACAAAGACATATACAATATCATTTAAGCATAAAGGAAATGCCATTTATTTGAAAGATTATCAAACAACAGGAAATCAGGTAATTACAGATGTCGATAATGATTATAAATTATATTCTTTTGATATTACAGGTGTAGAAAGTATAAGATTGGATGTTCTTAGAAAAGATACAACTGGTACTGCATATATTAAAGAATTAATGATAACAATTACAGGTGACACAACATTTGAACCTTATCAAGAGAACACACTAAACATAGATTTGCAAGGAAATGAATTATGCTCTTTACCTAACAATGTAAAAGATGAATTGGTTATTGAAAATGGAAAAGCAAAGATAATTAAAAGAATTGGCAAAGTTGTACTTGACGGTACAGAGAGTTGGAGCATAGGCAATGGTGGTATAACAACAACATCTATATATAAATATTTTGCAAACAATGATGATAAGACAATGAATATTGCAAAAAACTCATCTTTATTAATGTGTAATTATTTTGAGCAAAAAAATATATGGAGCAATGACTATATAGGTATTCAGTATGAAGGTAGTACCACAATTAAAAGTATAAGAATAAGGACAAATATAACCTCTATAAATGATTTTAAAACATGGCTATCAACACATAACACAGTAGTTTACTATGAGTTATCAACACCTATTGAAATAGATTTAGGAGAAGTCGAAACCTTATCTACATTTAAAGGTGTGAATAATGTATCTTTAGTTGCTAATATGCAAACTAATATGAATTTACAATATTACAAATCTAAGCAAACATATACTGTTCCATTAAACATAGTTCAAAGTTATGAAGATGGAGAAGATTTTAAATTATCACAAGTAAAATATGAAAGTGGAGAATTATATTGGAATAAAGGTGATAATAAAAATGATACTTTATATATAAATAGTGCTAATCCGTATATTACAAATCAAAAAAATATAGACAATATTTATAATATAGTTAATGGATTAGAAATAAATTCATTGAAATTAAAAAAACAACGTGGTAATCCTTTATTAGATTGTTATGACTTTATAGAAATACAAACAGATAATTCTAATGGTTTAGTAAAATCGGGGCTATTTAAAAGTGGCATTATGAAATCTATGTCAACAAATGCAACCACATATAAAACACTTGCACAGAATGAATTAATATATAATGGCAAAATAATGCAAACATTTGATACTACAATAACGAAACAAGCAAAAAATACAAATGTATCAAAAAATAATGAAGCCAATTTAAAGAAATATGTAAAAAGTGAAATAGACGGTGTCAAAGGTGAGTTGACAACGGTAGTCGGCAAAGTAGATACAATTGATGTTAAAACAAATAATAATTATCAAGAAATTTTAAATATGTTTGATGAATATACACCACAAAGTGATTTCTTAGAACTTGAAAATAATGTAACCAGAATACAAACAGATACATATACGAAAACAGAAATTAATCAAAAATTAACAAATGGCAGTGTTACTAAAGTATTAACAACAGCAGGAACATTTGATAATAATGGATTAACAATAGAAAAAACAAATGCAAAAACAAAAGGCAACTTTAATGAAAAAGGAATGACGATTAAAGATGCAACAGGTTCTACAGATACGGAATTGTTATTTGCAGGATATGATGATACATTAAATGAGACAATTGTGCGTACTAAAAATATAAAAGTAGAAAAATATTTAACAATAGGTAAAAATTCAAGAATAGAAGATTATAACAATGGTACAGGCGTATTCCATATAGGAGAGTGATAAAATGGCATTACAGACTAAAACGCTAACTGCAAACGGAAGCAAAGGACATCATGAATTTCAATTAATATTATCTGAATTAAGCACAGATATAACCACAAACAAATCAAAAATGGGTTTTGATTTCAAATTATCACCAATATATAGTGCATATGATTGGTACGGTTGGAATGATAAAATAACTTATACAATTAAAATAGGAGATAATACTTACACAGGAATTATACCAAATTATGATGGATACTCCACTGTTACTTTATACTCTAATTATAATATTGAAATAGAACACGAAAACAACGGTAGTAAAACTATCCCAATATCATTTGAAGTAAATGATACTACAGGACAGACGTATACTAGCGGTAATGCAAGTGCAAGTGCTACTATGCAGTTATCCACTATTCCAAGAGCAAGTACTACAAATGTAATAGATACAACAATAGGCGAAACAGCAACCATAAAAATTAAATCTGCTTCTGCAAACTTTACGCATACATTAACATATTCGTTCAAAGAACCTGATGGTTTAACCGCAATTACTGGAACGATTGCTACTAAAACATTACTGACGGAAGTTCCTTTCACAATTCCAACCAGTTTTTATCAAAAAATACCAAATAATACATATGGTGTTTGTACGATAAACTGCATCACATATGACAACGATACACAAATTGGAAGCACACAAAAGACACAATTTAAGGCAAAAATCAATGAAGAATTGTCACGCCCAATTATTACTTCTGCTACATTAGTAGATATTAATACAGGCACAACAGATTTAACTGGTAATAGTGCTATTATAGTTAAAAATGCTTCGACAATAAAGTTAGTAATAAATGCACAAACTAGAAATTACGCTACATTAAAAAATGTATATGTAAATCAAGAAAAAGCGGTAATCAATAGTTCTAGCACTAATAGTGGAATTACTACTTTAACGGCTGTATATAGCAAAGAAAAATTTAATAAAAACGAATTAGATATAGTAGTAATTGATAGTAGAGAACAAAACAATAGCACCTATAAATATCAATCAATAGATAATACGAAAGAGCATTATTTTAGTACTATTGATTACTTTGCAC